>VGCB01000203.1 GCA_016870235.1 Actinomycetota bacterium
CCTTGAACTGCTTCGTCGCGGAGCGAAGCTCGTCGACCCGGGGCACGAGCGCACGCCACGCCTCATCGGCCGCGAGCAGCCGGTCGAACGCGTCGGCGGCGCCCTTGCGCGCGACCGCGGCGCGCCACGTGTCTGCGTCGGCTCGGGCTGCCTTCAGGTCGATCATGCGCGGGATTGTAGGTGGGGCCGTCCGGAAGTGGCCCGGTGCCGGCGTCGGGACCGGGGTGCGTCCGGCTGAGCCTGGCAGGTGCACCGCCCGCGCCAATCGGTGGATCCAGGCTGAAGCCGCACGCGGGCGCGGCGGAAGGTGGAGCTACCCGCCGAGCACTGCCTCGATCACCTGCGCCACGCCGAGGTCGCCCGGGGTCGGGCAGATGCCGTCGGCGACGGCGTGGAGGCGCGGGTGGCCGCCCTCGATCGCGAACCCGAAGCCGGCAGCCTCGATCAGCTCGACGTCGTTCTCGCCGTCGCCGAACGCGACGACGCGGGCGGGGTCGATCCCGAGCAGCGTGCAGACCGCCTCGAGGCCGGTGCCCTTGGAGACGCCGGCGGCGCCGAACTCGAGGAAGTGGGGCAGCGACGTTGTCACGAACAGTCGGTCGCCGAGCCGTGGCACGGCCGCGCTCCGCAGCCCTGCGAGGTCGCCCGGGTCGGCCACGACGACGAGCTTCGTCGGCGGCTCGTCGAGCCACGCGAGCAGGTCGCCCACCTCGCTCACGCGAAGGTGCTGAAAGCCTGCGTACGTCCGGGAGTGGTCCGTGTGCACGGAGACGAAGAGCTCGTCGCGGACGTAGACGTTCGGCGAGAAGCCGTGCTCGGCGAAGAACGCGATCGTCTCGCGGGCCAGCTCGAGCTCGATCGGGTGATGGCTCAGGAAGCTGCCCGACCGAGGGTCGGCGACGACGGCCCCCTGGTAGCAGACGACCGGCTCGGTGATGCCCGCCTGCTCGAGGTACGGCCGGACGGAGCGGAACATGCGGCCGGTCGCGACGACCGTCGGGATGCCCGCCGCGCGCGCGTCCGTGATCGCCGCGATCGTCCGCGGATGGAAGGCCGCATCACGACCGATCAGGGTGCCGTCGAGGTCACACGCGAAGGCGGCGACGGCGGCCGGGAAGCCGTCGGGGAGGTTCAGCCGCCGGATGCCTGAACGACGTACGCCGAGACGTCGGCGACCTGCTGATCGTCGAGCTGGCCGCCTTCCGCCTTCGAGAAGGGAGGCATGCCGCCCTGGCCGAGCGCGACGCGCTGCACGGTGAGCTCGAGCGACGGCTTCGACGTGTCGAGGTTCGGGCCGACCGCGCCCGATGCGCCTGCGTCGGCGAGCACGTGGCAGCCGCCACAGCCGGAGCTGGCGAAGATGCTCTTGCCGGCAGCAGGATCGCCTTCGAGCTCGAGCGCCGGGATGTCCGGGCCCTCGCCTGGCTTCGGCACCTCGCCGATCACGGTCTCGGGGGTCGCGCCCACCTGCTCGCCCGGCCCGCACGCCGCCGCCACGAGGACGATCGCCGCCACTGCGAGGAGGGCGGCGAGGAGACGGGCTCGGCGCATGGCTGAGAGCATCGCGGGCAGTCTAACCAGCCGCTCCGGACGCATGCTGCACACCGTGCCGGCCACCGGATATCGTGGCCGCGTGATCGTCGAGCGCTCGCTGCATCCTCGCTACCTCGCCAACACGTTCCTGCTCGCGGACGGGGAGGATGGTACGGCCGTCTTCGTCGACACCGGCGGTCCCATGGAGCCGCTCCACGACGCCGTCTCGCGCCACGGCCTCTCAGTCGCCGCCGTTTTGCGCACGCACGGGCATCCCGACCACGTCGAGCACGAGGTCGAGACGTGCGCACGGTATGGCGTCCATGTCGTCACCGGGCCGTTCGCAGCCGGCGGGCTTCGGATCGAGGCGATCGAGACGCCCGGCCACTCCGACGACGGCGTCGCCTTCCTCGTCAACGGCGAGCTCCTCTTCTCCGGCGACACGCTCTTCAAGGACGCGGTCGGCGGAGGCCCCGCCGACGTCGTGCGGATGTCGGTGATGGAGCGGCTGATGACGCTCGACCCCGCGATCCGCGTTCTCCCAGGTCATACGGACGAGACGACGATCGCGCGCGAGTGGGAGTCGAACCCGTTCGTCCGCTACTGGCGCGGGCTCGACGGCGAGGACGGGCGCGCGTGCCGCCTCGGCGGCGAAGAGGCCACCGTGCTCGTCTGGTCGCCCGACTATGACGGCAAGGGCAAGCTCCTGGTCCGCCTCGCCTCGGGCGAGGAGCGGATCGCCGGCGCGTCCCGCGTCGAGCTTCATCGTTGAGAACACAGCCCCGCTCGATTACGGCTGGGCTCGGTTCGTGCGCTTCGTCTCCTGAAGCAAGGGGAACTCCGTTCGCCTGGCTCCTGAAGCAAGGGGAACTCCGTTCGCCTGGCTCCTGAAGCAAGGGGAACTCCGTTCCCTTTGGGAACCCCTCGGAGTCGCTGTTCCTGCTCCCGCGTGTGGCTTCGGCGAACGCGTCACGATTGCCAGTGCCCTCGATCAACGAACCCGCTCGAGCTCGCCCTCGTAGATGTAGCGCTCGTCGGGATCCCAGAGCTCGCGGCCGGCGAGCTCGCCCTCGTAGATCGCGTGGTCGAGCTTGCGGGGAGCGACGCAGTCCCCGATCCGGTGGAGCTCCGCGACGGCGCCCTTGAGCGCGTGGTAGAGCGCGTCGTTCGCCTTCGGCCCGGTCGCGAGGACGACCGCGTCGACGTTCTCGAGCACGGTTTCCGTGCCCGTGTAGAGGTTGACCGTCCGCACCGCCTGGCCGTCGATCGCGGTCGCCCAGTGGTTGAGGCGATCGGCGAGGCCCTTGGACATCAGACGGCCGTAGAGGGTCGCCATGTCGAGCGTGGTGATCGTGCCGGGGAAGAGCGCGTTGAACGGTGTCACGAGCTCGACCTCCTTGCCCAGGTCGAGCAGCACCTCGCAGGTGCCCGCCGCGTAGCGTCCGCCGTCGCCGTCGAGGACGACCACGCGATCGCCGGCCGGCTCCGCGCCCGCGATCACGTCCCACCCGTGGAGCACGTTCGGCTGGTCGACGCCGGGGAGGCGATCGACCAGCGGGTTCATCGTCGAGAAGCCCGAGCGATCGGGAACCGCTCCGGTGGCGAGGACGACGCCGTCGGCGCCGAGCGAGGTCACGAGCTCGACCGTGGCCTCGGTCGCGAGCCGGATCTCGATCGACTGCTTGGCGAGGAGCCGCTCGAGGTCGGTGCGCACATGGCCGAACTCGGCGCGGCCCGGTGTCCGCGTGATCAGGTTGACCTGGCCGCCGAGCTCGGCCTCCTTCTCGATCAGCGTCACCTGGTGCCCCCGGCGGGAGAGGGTCAGCGCGGCGCGCATCCCCGCCGGGCCGCCGCCGACGACCACCCAGCGGCGAGCCGGGTCGGCCGGAATGAGCGTCCCCTCGCCGAACCGTGCCTCGCGCCCTGCCGCAGGGTTGACCGTGCAGGTGATCGGGAGGCCCTTGAAGACGCGGCCGATGCAGCCCTGGTTGCCGCGGATGCAGTGGACGATCTCGTCCTCGCGGCCCTCGATCGCCTTGCGCGCGAAGTGCGGATCCGCGATCTGCGCGCGCGTCATCGCGACCATGTCGGCCTTACCCGAGGCGACGATCTCGTCCGCGAGCGCGGGGTCCTTGATCCCGCCGACGGTGAACACGGGAAGGCCGACGGCCTCCTTCACCTTGGCGGTGAGGTCGACGAGGTACCCGTCGGGCGCATCGGACGGCTCGATCGCCCTGTAGATGTTGTGGTAGCCCGCCGCCGAGACGTTGACGAAGTCGATCTGACCGTCGGCCTCGAGGAGCTGCGCGATCGTGACTGCGTCGATCTCGTCGAGCGCACCGGGGATGAAGTCGGAGAGCGACAGGCGGATCCCCACGGCCCAGTCGTCGCCCGCGCGCCGCCGCACCTCGGCGATCACCTCGCGGGTGAAGCGCAGGCGGTTCTCGAGCGAGCCGCCGTACTCGTCGTCGCGCTTGTTGTAGATCGGCGAGAGGAACTGATGGAGGAGGTAGGAGTGCGAGATGTGCACCTCGGTCCCGTCGAACCCGGACTCGCGCGAGAGCTCGGCGCAGCGACCCCACCAGCGGACGACGTCGTCGATGTCCTCCTTCTCCATCGCCTTCGGCGTCTCCCCGTAGGCCGGTGACTTCACCGCCGAGGGGCCCCAGTTGACGCGGAAGTCGTCGCCGGAGTCGCTCGAGGCGTTGAGGCCGAAGTGGTTCAGCTGCTCGAAGATGAGGGCGCCGTGCTCGTGCACGCCGTCGGTCATCCGCCGGTTCACCTCGGCGGCGGCCTCGAGGTACGCGAACGCGAACCGCGGCATCCCCGTGAACGAGGTCGGGTGGACGAGCCGGTTGCCGGTGATCAGCAGGCCGGCACCGCCCTTGGCGCGCTCGACCTGGTAGTCGACGTTCCGCTGCGAGTCGACGCCGCCCGAGGCGAAGAGCTTCACGTGCGCTGTCTGCATGACGCGGTTCCGCGCCGTGACGCTGCCGATTCGGAGCGGGCTGAACAGGTGCGGGTAGCGGCTCATCTCGACCTCCGTAGGGGTGGGAGGACGAGGGTAGGGCACGTGGGAGACGGCGGCAAGGGCCCGCCGTCTCCGGGCGGACAGACCTGTCCGAGAAGGACGATATGGTCCTGCCCCCATGCGTCTCGTCGTCGCGCGCTGCGAGGTCGTCTACACCGGGAGGCTGAGTGCCGTCCTGCCCGAGTCGACCCGGCTTCTCATGTTCAAGGCCGACGGCTCCGTGCTCGTCCACGCCGACAGTGGTGGCTTCAAGCCGTTGAACTGGATGACCCCGCCGACCGTGATCGAGGAGTCCGAAGGGCTCATCCTCGTGCGGAAGCGCGCCGGGAAGACCGAGGATCGGCTCGAGATCCGCGTCCACGAGGTGCTGAGCGAGTTCGAGACGGACATGGGGGAGGCCGCCGGGCTCGAGAAGGACGGCGTCGAGCGGCACCTGCAGGAGGAGCTCGCCGGGCAGCCGGACGCGATCGAGCCCGGCCTCCGCCTCGTCCGGCGTGAGTGGCCGACGGACATCGGGCCCGTCGACCTCATGTGCCGCGACGCGGACGGCGGTCTCGTCGCGGTCGAGATCAAGCGCGTCGGCACCCTCGAGGCCGTCGAGCAGCTCACTCGCTACCTCGAGCGACTGCAGCTCGAGCCGGGGCTCGAGGCCTGCCGCGGGATCCTCGCCGCGCAGCGCGTCGCGAAGCAGGCCCGGACGCTCGCCGATGGTCGAGGGCTCGGCTGGGTCGAGGTCGACCTGGCGACGCTTCGCGAGGAGCGCGAGCCCGAGCTCACGCTCTTCTCCCTCTGACCGTCAGGGGACGACGGCGGCCTTGAGGTAGTCGCGGGGAGGGTCGGCGAGCAGCCCTGCAACGCCGTCGAGCCCGACCTCGTGGGTGACGAGCCGCTCGAACGGGTACGCACCGCTGCCGAGGAACGCGAGCGCCGCCCGGACGTGGCGCGGGGTGTGGTGGAAGGCGCCGCGGAGGTCGACCTCCTCGTAGTGGATCCGGTAGGGGTCGACCTCGACGTGCGCGTCGCGCGGGAGCCCGCCGAACGCGAGGACGACACCGCCCGGGCGAACGAGGCGGAGCGCCTCGCGCCACGCCTCGACGGTGCCGGCCGCCTCGATCACGACGTCGGCTCCCTCGCCGTCGCCGGCGACCGCCCCGAACGCGGGCGCCAGGGCACGCCGCTCCGGCCGTCCGCCGACGGCAACCGGGCGCCCACCCGCGTCGGCGAC
>VGCB01000204.1 GCA_016870235.1 Actinomycetota bacterium
TACCCTCACCCATCACCGGCGCCTCCTCGTAAACGCGGCTCTACCGCCACGACCACCGCGACGGCAACCCGCGCCAACTTACGAACAGAGGCGCCGGCACTCCATACGGTCTAGGCCTCGGGCTCGTCGTCGGCGGCCGGCGCGTCGCCCGCGGGCACGGCGACCGGCTCGGGCTTCGGCTTCGGCTCGCCCTCGATCACGCGGATGTCGACCTTCGACTCGTCGGGGCCGAGCTCGCCCTCGCGGCGGTCGACGAGGATCGTCGACCCGTCCGTGAGCTCGCGCCCGAGGACGAAATCGGCGAGCGGGTCCTCGATCAGGCGCTGGATCGCGCGGCGCAGCGGCCGGGCGCCCATCGCCGGGTCGTAGCCCTCCTCGACGAGGAGCTCCTTGGCGGCGTCGGTGAGCTCGATCGTGGCCCCGTGGATCGCCATCTGATCGCGAAGCCGCTTCATCATCAGGTCGACGATCTGGAGGATCTCACTCCGCTCGAGCTTGTGGAAGACGATGATCTCGTCGATGCGGTTGAGCAGCTCGGGGCGGAAGACCTTCTTCAGCTCGCCCATGACGCGGCCCTTCATGTCGTCGTACGACAGGCCCTGCTCGTCGCCGATCGTGAACCCGAGCGACAGGTTCTTCGAGATCTGGCCGGCGCCGATGTTCGAGGTCATGATCACGATCGTGTTCCGGAAGTCGACCTTGCGGCCCTGCGAGTCGGTCAGCTTCCCGTCCTCGAGGATCTGCAGGAGGATGTTGAACACGTCGGGATGCGCCTTCTCGATCTCGTCGAGGAGGAGCACCGAGTACGGCTTGCGCCGGACGGCCTCGGTGAGCTGGCCGCCCTCGTCGTAGCCGACGTAGCCGGGGGGCGAGCCGACGAGCCGGGACACGGAGTGCTTCTCCATGTACTCGGACATGTCGACCTGGATCATCGCGTCCTCGTCGCCGAAGAGGAACTCGGCGAGGGTGCGCGCGAGCTCGGTCTTGCCGACGCCGGAGGGGCCGAGGAAGATGAACGAGCCGGTCGGCCGCTTCGGGTCCTTGATCCCGGCGCGGGCGCGGCGGATCGCTTTCGAGACGGCGACGATCGCGGCCTCCTGGCCGATGACGCGCTTGTGCAGCTCCTCCTCCATGCGGATGAGCTTCTGCGACTCGGCCTCGGTGAGCTTGAAGACCGGGATCCCCGTCCACATCGAGACGATGTCGGCGATCTCGTCCTCGCCGATCTCCGGCTGCTCCTCGTCGGCCTCGTTCCGCCAGTTCTCCTCGAGCTCCTTCTTCTTCTGCGAGAGCTTCCGCTCCTTGTCGCGCAGCGACGCGGCCTTCTCGAACTCCTGGGCTTCGATCGCCGCCTCCTTGTCGGAGCGGACCTTCTCGATCTCCTCCTCGAGCTCGCGATACCGCGGCGGAGCGGACATGGTGCGGATGCGGACGCGCGAACCGGCCTCGTCGATCAGGTCGATCGCCTTGTCGGGCAGATGGCGGTCCTGGATGTAGCGGTCGGCGAGCACCGCGGCGGCGCGAAGCGCCTCGTCGGTGATCTTGACGCGATGGTGCGCCTCGTAGCGGTCGCGCAGGCCGCGGAGGATCTGCACCGACTCGTCGATGGACGGCTCCTCGACGCGCACCTGCTGGAAGCGGCGCTCGAGGGCGGCGTCGCGCTCGAGGTACTTGCGATACTCGTCGAGCGTGGTCGCACCGATCGTCTGCAGCTCGCCGCGCGCGAGCGCCGGCTTCAGGATCGAGGCGGCGTCGATCGCACCCTCGGCGGCGCCGGCGCCGACGAGGTTGTGGAGCTCGTCGATGAACAGGATGATGTCGCCGCGCAGGGTGATCTCCTTCATCACCTTCTTCAGGCGCTCCTCGAACTCACCGCGGTACTTCGAGCCGGCCACGAGCGCGGCCAGGTCGAGCGTGTAGATCTGCTTGTTCTTCAGCAGCTCCGGCACCTGGTTCGTGGAGATCCGGGCGGCGAGTCCCTCGACGACGGCGGTCTTGCCGACGCCGGGCTCGCCGATCAGCACCGGGTTGTTCTTCTGGCGACGCGAGAGGATCTGCATCACGCGCTCGATCTCGGTCTGGCGCCCGACGACGGGGTCGAGCTTGCCCTCCGTCGCCGCCTTCGTCAGGTTGCGGCCGAACTGGTCGAGGAGCTTCGAGCTCTTCGCCTTCTCGCCCGAGGCGCCGGCGGCGGCGACCTGGCCCTGCTGACGGCGACCGGGGCCCGAGAGCATGCGGATGATCTCGTTGCGGATCTTCTCGGCGTCGGCGTCGAAGTCGAGCAGGATGCGCGCAGCGACGCCTTCGTTCTCGCGAACGAGGCCGAGGAGGATGTGCTCGGTGCCGATGTAGTTGTGGCCGAGGGAGAGAGCTTCGCGCAGCGCGAGCTCCAGCACCTTCTTCGCGCGCGGCGTGAACGGGATCTGGCCGGTGGTGACCTCGTCGCCCTGCCCGACGATGCGGGCGACCTGGGCGCGGACCTCCTCGACCGTGATGTCGAGGGACTCGAGCACGCGTGCCGCAAGACCTTCCTCCTCCCGGAGGAGGCCGAGCAGGATGTGCTCCGTGCCGATGTAGTTGTGCTTCAGCGCACGCGCCTCGTCCTGCGCGAGCACCACGACCTGCCTCGCCCGTTCTGTGAATCGCTCGAACACCTGTCCCTCGACCCTCCTTTCGTCTTTGCCTACCGCAGTAGGCCCGTGCTCCCGCGCCAGGATCGGCGAAGGGTCGCTCCGCAGCCAGCCGGCGCGGTGTCGAAGGATGGAGCCATCGTACCCCACCGGGTCGCCGTCGGGCCGCGGTGGAAGGCGCGCGCGGAGGCGCTCGCCGCACAGGCGGGCGCATGACGGCCGGCGGGGACGGGCACCGACATGATGGCTTGATACTCGGCTTCCGGGAGGCCGGATCCCTCCCCTCAAAGGGGGAGCCTGGCTATGCGGGTGGCGGAGAGGCGACGAGGTCGGCCGGCGGGGCCGTCACCTCCACCGGCTGGTTGAAGTCGGTGAAGGTCATCGTCGTCGTGCTCGAGCCCCGCGCCGCCTCCGACGCGAGCGGAATCGCGAAGCGGACGCGGCGGAGGAGCCCGTCGCCGTCGATCCAGACGTCGTACTTGAGCTGTCGCAGCCGGATCCCGGTGGCGCCTTCGAGCGCCGTGATCTGCTTTCCGAACGCGGGCACCTTGGCAGCTGCGCGCGCCACGTCGAGCACGACGCGGTACCGAGTCGCCCGGACGCCGGCGACCTCTCCCGTCTCGAGCTTCGTCGTCTTCTCGATCCCGTGCTCGAGCGGACCGAGGGTGCCCTGGCTCGCCACGAGCCCCGAGAAGTCGATTCCCTGGTTCCTCGCGGCGGCGTCGAGATCGAACCGCATCCACTCCTTGCCGGGTGGGAGATTGGCGGCGAACGCGGGCGATCGCGCGTACATGACGTAGCGGCCTTGCTCGCGGAGCATGACGCCGTCGAGGGCGATGCGCTCCCCGTTCGCTCGCACCACGAGCGCGAGCCTGGCGCTTGCCGTCCCGACCTGCTCGACGGTGCCCCCGATCTTCACCTCGCCGGCGCCGGCCACGACGGTGACGCTCTGCAACGACAGCGACATCGTCCGCATCTTCGCCGTGCGCCTGGCGGCGTCGACGATCGGGTTGGGCGCCGCCAGCGCAGCGCCGGTCGACAGCGCAGCGCCACCCGACAGCGCAGCGCCGGCCGAAAGAGCGACGGCAGAAGGAGCGACGGCAGAGGCGGCGACCGCGATCGCCTTCACGACCCTCCCCATGCGACTCACCGTAGCCGACGCTTCGCTACTCGGGAAGAGCCCGCAGCGCCGGGAAGAGGACGACGTCGCGGATCGTCTCCCGGCCGGAGAGCAGCATCGTGAAACGGTCGATGCCGAACCCGAGACCGCCGGTCGGCGGCATTCCGTAGGAGAGCGCCTCGACGTAGTCGGGGTCGCCGCGCTCGCCCTCGACCTGCTCGGACTGCTCGTCGAACCGCTCCTGCTGCATGGCGGCGTCGTTGATCTCGGAGAACGCGTTGCCGAGCTCCATGCCGCCCGCGAAGTACTCGAACCGCTCGGTCAGCCGCGGGTCGTCGTCGGTCGGTCGGGCGAACGGCGACAGCTCGACCGGGTAGTCGTAGACGATCGTCGGCTGGATCAGCCCCGGCTCGACGAAGTGCGAGAAGGCGTGGTCGACGAGCTGCGCCCAGTCCTTGTCGGCCTCGGTGTCGACGCCCTTCTCCTGGAGGGTGGCTCGGAGCTCGGTGGCGTCGTACGTCCAGAGCTCGTGCTTCTCGAGCGCGTCGGTGAACCGGAGCCGCGTCCACGGGCCCGCGAGATCGATCTCGTGCCCGCGGAACGACACCGTCGTCCCGCCGACGACCTCGCGCGCGACCTCCTCGACGAGCTCCTCGATCCGGTTCATCGTGTCGCGGTAGTCGGCGTAGGCTTCGTACCACTCGAGCATCGTGAACTCGGGGTTGTGCTTGAACGAGACGCCCTCGTTGCGGAAGTCCTTGCCGATCTCGTACACGCGCTCGAGCCCGCCGACGATGAGCCGCTTGAGGTAGAGCTCGGTCGCGATGCGGAGGTAGAAGTCCTGCTCGAGCTCGTTGTGGTGCGTCACGAACGGCCGGGCGAAGGCGCCGCCGTAGCGCGGCTGCAGCACCGGAGTCTCGACCTCGACGAAACCTTCACGATCGAGGGAGCGCCGGATCGCCGTGACGACGCGGGCGCGGAGCACGAAGTCGGCGCGCGTCTGCTCGTTCATCAGGAGGTCGAGGTAGCGCTTGCGGTAGCGGAGCTCGACGTCGGTGAGCCCGTGGAACGTGTCGGGGAGCGGCTGGGTGTTCCGCGAGAGCACGATCACCTCGTCGGCCGCGAGCGACGGCTCGCCGCGCTTCGACTTCGAAGGGCGTCCGACGACCCCGACGACGTCGCCGAGGTGCACGTCGATCTCGCCCGTGTGGCTCGTGTCGCAGATCGCCTGGATCCGCCCGCTCAGGTCGACGACGTCGAGGAAGACGAGCTTGCCCATGCCGCGTCGCGCCATCGCCCGACCGGCGATCCGGCGGGTCGCGCCTTCGATCTCAGTGCCGTTCTCGAGCGGCTCGCACTCGGCGCGGACCGAGACGATCGGGTTCCGGTCGGGGAAGCGCTTGGGGGCGGACATCGAATCGCAGAGCCTACCGTCGTCCACGGCTCGGTACCGATCCTGGGTGGCCTCTCACATCGCCTTCGCCGCGATTCCGCAGAACGGCGTGGTCACCGGGTCAGCTACGTCATGGCGAAAGAGCTGCCGGCCCCGTCGGTCATCCCCAGCTCGGTTGAGGGACACCTGACAGTGGTCAGGCTCGGCGACTTCACCCGCTACACAGCCCTCGGCAACGACTCATCGGCTGAGCCAAGCCGACCCCTCCAACTCCGGGCCCGTGCGGCGGCACGCCTCGCCGCACGGGCCACGCAAAGCGGGGACGCGGCGTTCAGGACGGGCGATCTCGCCGGCCGGCGGCGCCTTCGCTGCCATCCCGGCCAGTCCGCATGGAGAGAAGACGTATATTACGAAGACTTTTTTGCATAAAAGTTTTTCGCGTGGGTGTTTTTCGCTAGACTCCTCTCTGCCATGTTCATCAACCGCGAGGACGAGCTTCGGGCGCTCGAGCGCCGCTCGCAGTCCGGCCGGGGCGAGTTCCTCGTCGTCTGGGGGCGCCGGCGCGTCGGCAAGACCGAGCTGCTGAGCCACTTCCTCGAAGGCCGGCGCGGAGTTCACTTCGAGGCGACGGAGTGTCTCGA
>VGCB01000205.1 GCA_016870235.1 Actinomycetota bacterium
GCCTCCTGCCGGTCCGGCGTGTCGGGGGTGCGCGAGAGCACGTCGCGGGCGCGGAGGTAGGCCTCGTTGCGGTCGGTCGCGCGCTCGAGCTCGAGACGGACGCGATAGTGCACGTACGTCTCCGCCTCCGCGAGTCGCGCCGAGAACGCAGCAGGCGCGTCGGCCGGATCCTGCCCCTCGGGCAACGGTACGACCTTGACGTCGAACCCCTGTCCGACCGCGAGCTCCATCCCGCGCAGCGTCGCCTCCTCACCCGCAGCGTCCGCGTCGAAGCAGAGGAAGACCCGCCTGGTCAGCCGCGCGAGCTCACGCAGCTGCGCCTCGGTCAGCGCCGTTCCCATCGAGGCGACCGCGGTCTCCACGCCGGCCTGGTGCAGCGCGATCACGTCCATGTTGCCCTCGACGACGATGGCGCGATCCTGCTTCGCGATCGCGGGCCTCGCGAGGTGCAGCCCGTAGAGGACGTTGCCCTTCTTGAACAGCTCACCCTCACGCGTGTTCACGTACTTTCCCTGCAGCGGGTCGTCGTCGCGCAGCTTTCGCGCCTGAAACCCGACGATGCGGCCGCGCGCATCGGCGAGCGGGAACATCAGCCGGTACGGGAAGTAGTCGTTGCCGCGCTGGTTCGCGAGCCCGACCGCCTTGAGCTCGTCGAGCGTGAATCCCTTCTCGCGTGCCTTGGCGACGAGGCCGCGGCCCGGGGAGAGCCCGAGCCGGAACGCGCGGGCGGTCTCCTCGGAGATGCCGCGACCGGCGACGTACGCGCGCACGTCGGCGGCGAAGTCCGCGTCCCAGAGGCACCGCTCGAAGAAGGCGGCCGCCTGCTCGAGGAGGCTGTGGAGCCGGTCGCGTGTCTGACGTCGCTGCGCCTCGGCGGGTGAGGTCTCCTCGTACTCGAGCTGGATCCGATAGCGATCGGCGAGCCACTCGATCGCGCCGGTGAAGTCGAGGCCCTCCGACTCGCGCACGAACTTGACCACGTCGCCTCCCGCCCCGCACCCGAAGCAGTGGTAGAAGCCCTTGCTCGCGCTGACGGAGAAGCTCGGGGTCTTCTCGTCGTGGAACGGGCACCGACCCGTGTAGCGGTCGCCCGCGACCTTGCGCAGCGACGTGCGGAGCGAGATCACGTCGACGATCTCAGCCCGCCGCTTCACCTCCTCGACGCTCGCGTCCTTGATTCGCGGCATCAGAGCGCCTCGGCGTAGGAGAGCGCGAAGCGATCCGTCATCCCGGCCACGTAGTCGGTGAGGCACTGCTCGAGAGTGCCCTCTCCAGGCGGCAGGCGCTCCGGATCCTCGACGAGCGCGTCGAAGATCGCCTGCACGACAGCGCGCGCTCGCCGGTGCTCGGGCTCCACGTGCGGCCCGAGGTACACGTGCTCGAACATGAACGCGCGGAGCGACATCATCGCCTCGCCGACCTCGTCGCTCTGCCGGATGTCGCCCTCCTGCTCGGACACGGCGACGATGTCGTGGACGAGCCGGTCGATGCGCTCCGATCCCGTCGCCCCGAGCACACGGATCTCCTCGGCTGGGAGATCGCCCGGGCGGAGGAGGCCGTAGCGCACCGCGTCGTCGATGTCGTGGTTGATGTAGGCGACGCGGTCGACGAGGCGGACGATCCGCCCCTCGAGCGTGGCCGGCTCCTGCGGGCCCGTGTGGGTGAGGATGCCGTCGCACACCTCTTCGGTCAGGTTGAGCGATCGTGCGATCCGGTGGGACTGCTCGTTGTGACGGAAGCCTCCGCGGAAACGCGCCCGGAGCGCCTCGTCGAGCGCCTCCTCCCCCGCATGCCCGAACGGCGTGTGGCCGGTGTCGTGGCCGAGCCCGATCGCCTCGACGAGGTCCTCGTTGAGACGGAGCGCGCGGGCGACCACCCGCGAGATGGCGGTCGTCTCGAGCGTGTGCGTCATGCGCGTCCGGTAGTGGTCGCCCTCCGGGTCGATGAAGACCTGCGTCTTCCCCTTCAGACGGCGGAACGGCTTCGAGTGGACGAGGCGGTCACGATCGCGCTGGAATGGCGTGCGGACTCCGCAGGGGAGCTCCGGCACGGCGCGTCCTCGCGTCTCGTACGAGCGGACGGCGAGCGGCGAGAGCGATCGCTCCTCCTGCGCGCGAACACGCTGCTCGAATGCATCGGTTGCGTGCTCGAGCGCGTCCACCCCGTCAGGCTAGACGAGGCGTCGGCGCCTCAGCCTGGATCCACCGATTGGCGCGGGCGGTGCATCCTGCCAGGCTCGCCAGGCCGCTTCCCGCCTGGGTGCAACCCCTCCGAAAGGCATGGAGGGGTTGCACCCAGGCGGTGCGCTCCGCGCGCGGGACAGGATCGACAAGGCAGAAGCATTCCCGACCTGTCCCGCGCACGTCCCGACGACCCTGGCAGGCGCGCGCAGTCGAATGATCGAGCGATTCACGCCAATCGGTGGATCCAGGCTCAGAACGCGCGCGACTGGCCGCCGTCGACGACGACGGACGTCCCGACCACCCAGGAGGCGCGGGGCGAGCAGAGGAACGTGACGACGTCCGCGATCTCCTCGACCGTGCCGAACCTGCCCCACGGCACGTCCGCGCTGATCCGCGCCATCGTCCCCTCCGGGTCGTCGATCATCCGCTTGTCCCAGCTCCCTCCCGGGAAGCGCGTGGAGCCCGGTGAGACGCTGAACGCGCGGATCCCCTCCTTGGCGAGGTCGCGACCCATCGAGTTCGCGAGGCTGATCCCCGCAGCCTTCGAGAGGTTGTAGCTCGGGCTGCCTCCCTGCTCGCGCCCGAAGATCGACGCGATCACGCAGATGACGCCGCCGCCGCGCGCACGCATCGGCTCGAGAGCGGCCCGTGAGACGCGCACGGCCGAGATCAGGTTCTTGTCGAGGACGGCCTCGACGTCGCCGACGTCCATGTCCTGGATCGTCCGCGCCCCCGACCCGCCCACGTTGTTGACGACGATGTCGAGGCCGCCGAACGCGTCGACCGCAGCGGCGACGAGCGCTGCGGCCCCTCCGGGCGTGGAGACGTCCGCCGCCACCGCGACCGACGGGCCCGGCCCGGGCGACGCTTCCTGTGCGGCGCGGACGTCGGCCTCGGTACGGGCGCAGTACACGACGGAGGCGCCCTCGCGGGTCAGCTGATCGGCGATCCCGCGACCGATGCCTCGACTCGAGCCGGTGACGACCGCGATCTTCCCGTCGAGCCCGAGATCCACGGCGGCGGAGTATACGCGGCGGCTGCCGGTGGCCGCGTCGGAGGGGTTCCGGTTGGATACGACCGTCGTGACCGGGGAGCGTCCTTCGTGTGAGATCGTGATCGCCCGCCACGGGGAGACCGCCTGGAACGCGGACGGCCGGTTCCAGGGGCACGCGGACGTGCCGCTGAACGAGCGCGGGCAGGCCCAGGCGGTAGCGCTCGCGGAGCGCATGGCGTCGGCGCGTGCGCGGTTCGACGCGCTCTACGCGAGCGATCTCGCCCGCGCCTACGAGACGGCCGAGATCGTCGGGCGCCGGCTCGGGCTGACGCCGACACCCGAGGCGAGGCTCCGCGAGATCGACGTCCGGAGCTGGTCGGGGCTCACGCGATTCGAGATCGAGGAGCAATGGCCGGGGGCACTCGCCCGCTGGGGAACGGACGACGACGTCCACGACGGCGAGTCGAGAGCGAGCTTCGCCACGCGGGTCGTCGAGAGCGCCCGCGAGATCGGCGTTCGGCATGCGGGAAGTCGCGTCCTTCTCGTGGCGCACGGCGGCGTCGTCCGGTCGTTGCAGCGAGCGGTGACCGGCGCGCCGGAGGCGGTGCTCGAGAACTGCGGCACCTGGGACTTCGTGGTGGCCGGAGACGGGACGCTCCGACCCGCGGATCGGGCAGGCCAGGCGGCCCGCGGTGCGTCTGGCGCGGCAGAGCCCATCGTCTAGACTCGGGCAACGATGGAGGATTACACCAACAAGTACAAGGGCGAGCAGGTCGAGCTGGCGCTCTTCGGCGGCGAGTACCACGAGGGCGTGCTCACCGCCTACTGCTCGGTCGAGGACGTCCCCCACATCGAGCTCAACGGGCACATCCTCGTCCCCCTCCAGAACGTGGCGTCGCTCCACTGCTCGAGCCGCTGCGACGCGCCCGATCAGGACTGGCCGCCGCGCGGCTTCGACGAGATCGATCGCAGCTCCGACGACGTCTGACGGTTGGCCTTCGCGGCCGCACGCAACCTCCTCAAGTGCTGGCTGCTCGTCGTCGGCCTGGCCGTCGTCTTCGCCGGCCTCGGCTGGGTGATCGGCGGTGAGCGCGGCGCCATGCTCTTCGCGCTCTGCTCGCTGCTCGCCGCGCTGACGGCCTACGGCTTCGGCGACAGGGCGCTCCTCGGCATGCTCGGCGGGCGCCCCTACGCGCTCGCGGAGGATCCGCTCCTGCGTTCCACGCTCGATCGGCTCGCCGCGCAGGCCGGCGTCATGCCCCCGAAGCTCTTCCTGATCGACGACCCGTTCCCGCGCGCCTTCGCCGCCGGCCGCGGCCCGCGGAGCTCGAGCGTCGCGATCAGCACGGGCCTGCTCGGCGCGGTGCCGCCCCGGGAGCTCGAGGCTCTGCTCGCCCACGAGCTCGGCCATGTCCGCTCGCGCGATGTTCTCACCCAGACCTTCGCCGTCCTCCTCGCGGCCACGCTCCTCGAGCTCGCCCGCATCGGGGGCTTCCTCTCCGGAGCGCTGCTCTACGTCCTCGCCCCGCCCGCCTCGGCGTTCACCCATCTCCTGCTCTCGTCGAAGCGCGAGTTCGCGGCGGATGCCTTCGCCGCCCGGCTCTGTGGGTGGGAAGACGTGGCGGACGTCCTGCTCCGACTCGAGAAGGCCGGCGATCTGGCGCGCTTCTCGGCCTCGCCGGCGGTCGAGCCGCTCTTCGCCGTCAGCCCGTTCGCCGCCGAGGGAGTCGCGCGGATGTTCGTGACCCATCCGCCGACCGAGAAACGGGTCGAGCGGCTCCGCACCGGGGGCGCCGGCTGAGCCAGGGCTGCTCGGCACGGCTCGACGCGCTCGACGCCTCGGAACGACGAGAGGGCCGCTCACGCGACCCTCTCAAAGAACCGGCGGCCTCCTACTCTCCCAGGGGCTTGCGCCCCAAGTACCATCGGCGCGGGCGGGCTTAACTTCTCTGTTCGGAATGGGAAGAGGTGTTTCCCCGCTGCTATGACCGCCGAACTGTCAAGGGCGTCGGCGCCCGGCACTGCTCTGGCCGGACGCTCCCGAATCGTCGGGGCGGCTTCCGCCACCGGGACGTCGGGCCGCCGGCCCACGCTTCAGGCGGAACCGGCTGGGCGCACACCCTCAAAACTCCATAGCGACATCGAACACGTGTTCAGAATCAAGACCTCGGGCAATTAGTACGGGTCAGCTGAACACATTGCTGTGCTTACACCGCCCGCCTATCGACGTGGTGGTCTTCCACGGCCCTTACTCACTCGAGGTGATGGGGAGCCTCATCTTGAGGTGGGCTTCCCGCTTAGATGCTTTCAGCGGTTATCCCATCCAGGCGTGGCTAATCAGCAGTGCCGTTGGCACGACAACTGATACACCAGAGGCCTGTTCATCTCGGTCCTCTCGTACTAGAGACGACTCCTCTCAAGCTCCCAGCGCCCATGGCGGATAGGGACCGAACTGTCTCACGACGTTCTGAACCCAGCTCGCGTGCCGCTTTAATGGGCGAACAGCCCAACCCTTGGGACCTGCTCCAGCCCCAGGATGCGACGAGCCGACATCGAGGTGCCAAA
>VGCB01000206.1 GCA_016870235.1 Actinomycetota bacterium
CTCGGTCCGGTGCCCCGGGGCCGAGGGGAGCGGGCGCCAGAGGAGGTTCTGGTCGAGGGCGCACGAGCCGCCGTAGATGTCGCCGCCGACGAGGTTGCAGTTGAGCGCCTCGAGGTCGACGGGAGAGAGGACGACGCGCTTCGACGTGGCGGCTGCGAGGTTCTCGATGTTCTCGCCGGATGGGCGACGATGCGGTCGGCGTACGCCTCGCGCAGCTCCTCCGTCCAGGTCCCGTCGCCGACGTCGATCTGCCCCGCCGCGTCGCCCTTGACCGGGCCGCCGACCAGCTCCTGCAGCTGGATCCACAGGATCGCCTTGCCCTCGGGTGCGCGCGACGGATCGAGCGCGCACGGCTGTCCGACCGCGATCGTCGACCGGGCCGGCAGCAAACCGCGCTCGGCCTCGTTGACACCGCGCGAGACGCCGTCGAGCCCCGTCGTCACGTGGACGAGCGGGCTCCG
Source organism: Actinomycetota bacterium (assembly GCA_016870235.1). The sequence continues at coordinate 462 of VGCB01000206.1, forward strand.
CGCGAGCAGGTCGGCACGGGGACCCTTCCAGCGCGGCGGCTCGTCGAGGGCGAGGTGGATCTGCATCTCGCCGCGGCCGTACCTGAACGCGGCTGCGTCCTTCCGCACCTGGGTGCTCGTCGTGTCCGGGCCGAGGAGCTTCCCGTAGAGCTGCGTCGGCGTCACCGAGGCGGCAACGGCGCGGGTAGCGGTGATCGACTCGCCGCCGGCAAGGCGGACGCCGGTCGCACGACCGCCCGTGACGAGGATCTGCTCGACGTCGGCTCCCGACCGCACCTCGCCGCCGGCGTCGCGGACGATGCCGGCGAGCGCCTCGACGAGGACGCGGCCGCCGCCGACCGGGACGGGCATCCCGCCGAGCTGCAGCGCGGCGGCGATGACCTGCGTCATGAAGCCGGACGTCGCCTGGTCGGGGCCGAGCCCGGTGTGGAGCACCCACGGGGCGAGCAGCCCGTGCGCGGCCTCCGACCGGAACGTCGCCGTCACCCAGTCCCTGCACGTCGACAGGGTCGTGCCCATGAAGGCGAGCGTGCCCCTGCGGCCGAGCCGCTTGTAGGCCTGCCGGCCGAGGCCGAGGCCGGCGCCCGACCACAGCTCGGTGCCGAGCATCCCGAAGGCGAGATCGGCGTTGGCCATGAAGCCGTTGAAGAACGCGCCCCAGGCGGCGCCGTCGCCGGTCGCGTGGCGCTCCATCTCGGCGACGTTCTGCTCGAGCGACGTCCAGACGAACGCCGAGTCGCCGGCCGGGGTGGTCGAGCCGGTGGGCACGTCGGTGTTGACGTATGCGACGCCGCGGCGGTCGAGCTCGGGCTTCAGCTCGCCGTAGGCGGCGCCGCCCGTCCAGAGCGGATGCCACGAGGCCATCACCTCGTGCGTGAAGCCGGGCAGCGTCAGGTCGCTCGACGTGTGGATGCATCCGCCGAGCCGGTCCTCCCGCTCCAGGATCGCCACGCGCCAGCCCTGCTGGGCGAGGAGGGCGCCCCCGGCGAGGGAGTTGATGCCCGAACCGACGAAGACGGCGTCGAAGGCGGCCATGGAGGCCCGACGATACCAAGGTGCGTGCGACCCGGACCGGGTCTCGCCGGGCGCATGCTCGTCGACCGCCTGCCGGCTGACCCCGTGCTCTGGCGGCGCCTCCATCAGTGGAAGAGCCGGCCGCCGTTCACCCACACGTCCTGACCGGTCACGAAGTCCGAGCCGGGCCCGGCGAGGTACAGGAGCGTCCCGACGAGGTCGTCCGGCTCCATGTCGCGCCGGAAGCACCGCTGCGCGGCGATGATGCCGGCCATCTCGGGCTGGCGGGCCGCGTACTCCCCGTCGTGCGGGACGTAGTCGGGTGAGATGCTGTTGACGCAGATCCCGTAGGGCCCGAGCTCGCGGGCGAGGGCGCGGGTCAGCGCCACGATCGCGCCCTTCGAGGCGACGTAGTGCGCGAAGAGCGGGATGCCGCTCGGCACCGTCATCGAGCCGACGTTGACGACCTTCCCGCACTCGCGTTGCCTCATCGTCGGGGCGACCGCGCGCGTGCAGAGCCAGGTGCCACGGACGTTGACGGCGAACATCCGGTCCCAGTCGGCGACGGTGATCTCGTCGAAGGCGCACTTGTGGATGCTCGTGAAGATCGCCGCGTTGTTGACGAGGACGTCGATGCGCCCGAACCGGTCGACGGCGGCATCGGCGAGCCGCTGCGCGTCCGTCTCGAGGCTGACGTCGGCCTCGACGGCGAGCGCCCGGCCGCCGAGCTCGCCGATCTCCTCCGCCGTCTCCGTCGCACCCGCGACGTCGGCGACGACGACCGCGTGGTCGGCCTCGGCGAGGGCGATCGCGTACCGGCGCCCGAGCCCCCGGCCGGCGCCGGTCACGATCGCCACCGGGCGCCCGGTCACGACGCGGCGAGGAAGGCGGCGACGGCGGCCGCGAGGGGCCCGGGCTGCTCGACCGGGACGAGGTGGCCGCAGTCGGGGATCGTGACGAGGCGACCGTCCGGCGCGGTGGTGGCCATCCGCGCGGCGATGTCCGCGGGCAGGACAGGGCTCTCGCCGCCCCGCACGACGAGTACCGGGACGGTGACCGCTGCGAGCTCGGCCCACCGATCGTCGGAGCGGAAAGGCCACCGATCGAGGAAGAACGGGTCGATCGCCCGGACGAGCGCGCTCGAGCCGTCGGTTGCGGGCACGGTGAGCAGCGAGACCGTCCGCTCGAGCATCTCCGCCGTCGCCCGCGGCGCCAGGGCCCGCTCCTGCGCGACCGCTGCCTCGTGGCTCGTCGAGCGGTAGGGGAGCGCGGCGACGTCGGTCTCACCGAGCGGGCTCGAAGGCGCGAGGTCGACGATCGTGACCCGCCGGACGGGTCGCCGCGTCGCGACTGCGAGCGCGACGAGCGCACCCCACGAGAAGCCGACGAGCGCAGGGAGGCCGAGCCCCCGCCGGTCGAGCAGCTCGATCACATCGCCGGCGAGCTCGTCGGTCGAGTATGCGTGCTCGGGGCTCCGCTCGCTCAGCCCGAAGCCGCGGAGGTCGACCGAGACGACGCGGTGCGTCGCGGCCAGGAGAGGAGCGACGGCGTGCCAGACCCAGGCGGTGCCGCCGACGCCGTGGAGGAGGACGACCGGCTCCCCGTCGCCGCCGTAGTCGAGGTGGTGGAGCCTGCGCCCGGCGATGACGTCGAAGCAGTGCTCGGGAGACGTGAGCCGGACACTCGGAGCCATGGCGCGGAGTCTCGGTGACCCCTGACCGGGGTGGAACGGCCGGACGGCGGGCGGCTCGAGCGGCACGGGGAGCGGTCGGAGTGGCGCGCTGAGCGACGCCGCGGGGCCTCTTCGGCAGCGGCCCGTCCGCGGGTGAGGGCCTCCGGCTCGGCGAAAGGTGCCGTTCACGGTGCGATTCGCGCCGCTCACCGGCCGAGGCCGGCCATCGGCCACCGGTCGTGCACAATTCCGCTCATGCGGAGCCCGAGCTGAGCGACAGCGTCACCGAGTCCGACCGCGCCGTCCGCCGGGCCTGGGAGCGGTTCCTCGACGGCGCGACGGACATCCCCGGCGTGCGCTCGCAGATCGTCGACTCGTGGCTCCGCTGCCGCGATCGGTACGGCGTCGATCCGGCCCGCGACCGGGCGCGGCCGGCCGAGGGCGATCCCGGGCTCGCGCCGCTGGAGTCGGTCGTCGCGGCCGAGCTCGGCGCCGCCGCGATGCAGCTGCTCCCCGACGTCGTCGCCCTCGGCGCCGTCGCCGTCGTCGCCGACGGGCGCGGCCGGATGCTCTCGGCCTGGGGCGGCGAGCATTCGCAGATGCGCGGCCTCGACCAGAACCTCGGCCCGCTCTACTCGTGGGCCGAGCCGTCGGTGGGCACGACGGGCGTGTCGAGCGCCCTCGTCGTCGGCGGCGCCGTGAGCGTGCGGCGCGCCGAGCACTGGTGCGAGGCGTTCCAGGACTGGAGCTGCGCGGCGGTTGCCGTCCGCGACCCGACCGGGCGCCCCGCCGGCGTGATCGGCATCTCCCTCTGGCGGCGCGAGCTGCCCCCGTCCGTCGAGCCGCGCCTCGGGCGGATCGCCGCGGAGGTCGAGCAGCGGCTCGTCCACCGGCTCGGCGACCGGGCGCTCGCCGGAACGGCCCCGTCCCCGGTCGCGACCCACCCGGTCTCGACCCACCCCGTGGCGCCGAGCCGCCTCGTCGGGGTGAGGGCCGGGCGGAACGTCATCGTCCGCGTCGCGAGCGTGGCGCTCGTCGCCGTCGAGGACGGGCTCGTGTGGCTCGTGACCGACGAGGGTGCCCTCCGCTCGGCGGCCCGGAGCCTCGACCAGCTCGCCCCGCAGCTCCGGGCGGCAGGATTCCTCCGCGTCAGCCGCGTCGCGATGGTCAACGTCGAGCGGATCCGCGAGGTCATCCCCGCCTTCAAGGGCGGTGTCTGGATCGCCGTCGAGTCGGTGCCCGACCTCATCGCCGTGTCCCGCCGGCGCGTGCCTGCGCTGCGCGACGCACTCGGGATCTGACCGCTCACCGCGGCGGGCCTGCCGCTGGCTGTCCCGCTCTCGACGGCGGCGGCGGTCGCCCCGACAATCGCCCGATGGACACGTCCTCCGGCCGGCTTCCCGACTACGACCCGCTCTCGGCGGCGCAGCGAGCCGATCCCTACGGGTTCTACGCCCGGGCCCGGGCGGAGGCACCGGTGCTCTACTCCGAGCGCCTCGGCTTCTGGCTCGTGACCCGCTACGAGGACGTGCTCGGGATCCTCCGCAACCCGAGCGACTTCTCGTCTCGCGGCGCGCTCGTCTCGTCGACCGCCGACGAGGCGCCGGAGGTCCTGGCGATCCTCGCCGAGGGGACGCCGGAGATGCCGATCATCACCGACACGGATCCGCCGCTCCACGACCGGCTCCGCGGCCTCGTCAACCGGGCGTTCACGCCCCGTCGGGTCGCCGAGCTCGAGCCGCTCGTCGTCGAGACGGCGACGGAGCTGATCGACGGCGTCGCCGCCGCCGGGCGAGCCGACCTCGTCGAGCGCTTCGCCTGGCCGCTGCCGCTCCGCGTCGTCGGCGGGATGATGCGGCTGCCGCCGGCCGACCTCGAGACGCTGCACCGGTGGGGCAACGACTGGCTCGCGCTCCAGCAGCCGGGCCACGACCTCGAGCGGCGGTGCGAGCTGGCCCGGAGCGTCGTCGCGATGCAGCGCTACTTCGCCGACGTCCTCGCCGAACGGCGCCGGTTCCCGGGCGACGATCTCGTCTCGGCGCTCGTCGAGGCGGCGGACGCGCTCGACGAGCCGCTTCCCGAGGCCGCCGTCCTCGGCCTCCCGTTCGATCTCGTCGTCGCGGGCCACGTCACGGTGACGAGGGCGATCGGGAACGCCGTGCTGTTCCTGCTCGAGAGCCCCGAGGTCGCCGCTCGCGTCGCCACCGGCGGCGACGGCGTCGCACGCGTCGTCGAGGAGATCCTCCGCCTCGAGTCGCCGGCGCAGGGGCTCTTCCGCACGGTCGTGCGGGACGTCGAGGTCGGGGGCGTCCCGATCCCGGCGGGGGCGAAGGTGATGGTGCACTTCGGCTCGGCGAACCGCGACGACGTGTTCGCGGACGCCGAACGGTTCGACCCCGATCGCGCCGACCTGACGCAGCACCTCGCGTTCGGGAAGGGCCTCCACTTCTGCATCGGGGCGCCGCTCGCGCGGCTCCAGCTCCGCGTCGCGCTGCCGATGCTCCTCGCGCGCCTCCGGGGGCTCGCGCTCGACCCCGAGCGTCCGCCGGTGCGGGAGCAGATCTTCTTCGCCCGGGGG
>VGCB01000207.1 GCA_016870235.1 Actinomycetota bacterium
TGGAGCTCGCGGCGCAGCCGCTCGCTCGGGACTATGCTCGTCATCAGGGCGTACCTCCTCGTCGACTTCCAGGTCAACGCGGAGGCTACGCCCGATTCAATTCCCCCGGCTCATGGGACGCGACCGAACCGTGGCCGCGAAGCGGTTCTCACCCAAGGAGCGAGCCGGGATCCTCAAGCGCATCGCCGACTCCAACCTGACCAACGAGCAGAAGCAGGTGATCATCGATCGCCTCGCCCTCCGGCTCATGGAGGAGCCCGAGATCGTTGCGATGGAGGGCTTCGCGAGGCGGCGCCAGGTCGACGTCGGCAAGAACTACCGCGACAACGGCCTCACGGCGGAGGAGGCGCCGTTCATCTCGGACAAGCGCGAGTTTCAGCTCAGGGAGGTCAAGCACGACGGGTCGGTCGAGTACGTCCCGCTGATGGAGAACAAGCTCACCGGCAAGATCGCGCGAATCACCGGTGATATCGACGGCCTCTACATCATCACACCCGCCGGGACCGCCCTGACGGCGGAGAAGCACCTGGAGATCCTCAGGGACCTCTGGAAGACAGGCTGGCAGAACCCCGAGACGCTCACCTGGATCAAGGAGGGCGAGTTCATGTTCAAGTCGAAGGAGAAGATCCTCGCGAAGCACGCTCCGGGCGGCGAGCCCGGGATCGAGTGGAGCCCCGACGGTGTCGAGCGTGCTGTCTACATCAACCTCAAGCAATCCACGCTCGTCGGGCCGCGCCAGTTCTGGCTTGACGTTGTCGGCGGGTATACCGCCCGCTAGCGCTCAGCCGGCGTCAGCCGCGTTCGTACCGCACGAGCCCGTCGTCTCCCTCGACGGGGCGCACGGCCCCCTCCACCTCGAGCAGGTCGAGGTGGCCGAGCGCCTCGGAGAGCGTCAGGAACGCCTCGCGCTCGGCGACCCCGCCCCAGAGCCCGAGCGCCAGCTCGTGTGCGGTCAGCGGCGCGTCGCCGAGCCCGTCGAGGAGGCGCTGCTTGCGGCGGGCGTGGAAGGCGAGGCGCTCCTCCACGAGGTCGCGGTGGTGCTCGACCGGGTTGCCGTGTCCCGGGAGCAGGACGTGGAGATCGAGCTCCGCCGTCCGCTGCATCGAGTCGATGTAGGCCGGCAGGGCGAGGAACCGGTCGCGGGGATCGGCGGGCCGGGACAGTGGTCGGTGGGTCACCGGGTTCGACGAGATGTGCCCGATCAGATGATCGCCGACGATCGCGGTGCGGGACGCCTCGTCGACGAAGATCGTGTCGGTCGGGCTGTGACCGGGCCGGTGGTGGACCGCGAGCGTCCGGCCGCCGGCCTCGAGCGTGTCGCCGTCGCGGACGAGCCGGTCGACCTCGACCGAGCCGCCGTAGCGCCGGTGCTCCTTCGAGGTCTCGTAGAGCTCCTGGATCGTCGGCTCCGGGACGCCGTGGAGGCGCATGACGTCGGCCTGGTAGGTGTCCTCCGCCTCCATCGACGCCGGGAGGTCGGCAAGGAACGGGCCGAGGAGCTCATGGCCGACGACGGTGGCACCCGAGAGCCCCTTGACGACGTGTGCGAGGCCGACGTGGTCGTAGTGCTGGTGCGTGAGGACGACCTGCTCGATGTCCTCGACCCGAAGGCTGCGGGCGGCGAGCGCGGCGCCGAGCTCGAGCGCGGTCTCCGCCCAGTCGGTGCCGGGGTCGACGAGCGTCAAGGGCGTGCCTTCGAGCAGATAGCAGTTGACCGCTCTCGTCGAGAAGGGGAGCGGAAGGGAGATCGTGACCGGCTGCATCGCCACCCATTCTCCCGCACGGGACCCACTTCGGCCTCACCCCGCGGTGTGAGCGGCCGGCGGGCTCGAGCGGCAAATGACATTCTGCCGGTTGTTTGGTAGAAACGCTCGTACCAGACGACTGTTTGGTAGAGGTCACGCCTCCGAACCGCCGACTCGAAAGAGGACGAACGCATGCCTGGACTGCCCATCGACGCCTGGTGCAACCCGTTCGACGAGCGGGGCATCCGGACCATCTTCCTCGACAACGAGGAGGTGTACTTCATGATGGGCGAGCAGTGGGGCCGCACCGGCAACATGCAGTACTACACGGCCGAGGAGTTCGTCCCCAAGCTGGACGAGTGGGGGGTCGGCGCCGTGTGCGTGCCGTCGCTGAAGATGGCGTTCTACCGCCGCCGGATGATGGCGTCGGACATCGAGCACGAGCACATCGCGAAGCTCTGCGAAGCGGCGCCGGGGCGCGTGTTCGGCCTTGCCGGGATCGACCCGATGTCGGGGATGAAGGGCGTCAAGCACCTCGAGAAGGCGATTGCCGAGTACGGGTTCGTCGGCGCGCACGTCCACCCCTTCGGGTTCAACATCCCGATCAACGAGAAGGAGTGGTGGCCCTTCTACACCAAGTGCGCCGAGCTCGACGTGCCGGTGATCTTCCAGGTCGGCCACTCGGCCGAGTTCATGCCGAGCGCGTGCGGGAAGCCGATCCTGCTCGACGACATCGCGATCTGGTTCCCGGAGCTCCGGCTGATCGGTGGGCACACGGGCTGGCCGTGGACCGAGGAGCTGATCTCGATGGCGTGGAAGCACCCGAACGTCTACATCGCCTGTTCGGGGCACGCGCCGAAGTACTGGGACCCCAAGCTCGTCCGCTTCCTGAACGCGCGAAACCGCGGGATCGGCAAGGTGATGTGGGGCACCGACTACCCGTTGATCCTGCATTCGGAGAGCCTTGCTCAGATCGAGGCCCTCGACCTCAAGCCCGAGGCGAAGCAGGCACTTCTCCACGACACCGCGGCGAAGGTCTTCAAGATCCAGGGCGTCTGACGCACGCTGCGGAGAGAAGGGTGTCGCCGCCTGTGGACATCCTGTTGCGGCGAGCGTTGTCAAGACGTCGCAAACCTGTTGCAGCCAGTCCACCGATCCGGTGCCTCGGCGCCGGATCCGTTCCGCCAGCCCGTCCCATTCCGTCCGGTGAGGTCGTCCACCACGGCCCTCCCGGCTGTGGAAAACCGGTGTCAAACACCGGTTGTGGAGAACGGGGCGGTTTGGTGGAGAGTGGTCGGCGGGGCCGACGGCGATCGAGCAGGGGACGACCTCCGGCTTCCGCTTCTAGGCCGACGGCGGGTCAGTCGCGCCCGTTGCCGTTGAACGGGTCGAAGCCCTGCGGCAGGGGCGCGAGAGCGCGGCGATGGCCGGGCACGTGGTCGTCGGGCCTGCAGGCAAGGCCTGCGACGACGAAGTCGCCGTAGGCCTCGGCGAGCTCGGCGGCCGACTGCTCCCCGCCGGGCCGGTACCAGTGGTAGATCCAGTTGAGCATCCCGAGGATCGAGATCGCGGCCACCTTCGCGTCGATGTCGGGGCAGATCAGCCCCTGCTCCTGCCCCTCGCGGATCAGGTCGCGCACGAAGTTGTCGTAGATGTCGCGCTCGTCGACGATCGTGGCGCGCCGCTCCTCGCTCAGCGACCGGAAGTCCTGGAAGAACACCGCGGTCTTCACGCGATTCTCGGCGTTGAACCTGAAGTGGATGACGGCGAAGGCGCGCAGCTTCTTGAGCGCGTTCCCGTCGACCGCACGCGTCTTCTCGAGGTTCCGGAGCGCCTCCTCGTGGACGCCCTTGATGATCTCGTAGAGGAGATCCTCCTTCGAGGAGATGTAGTAGTAGAGGCTGCCCTTGAGGATCCCGACCTTCTCGGCGATGTCCTTGATCGAGGTCGACTCGTAGCCGTGCTCGTGGAAGACCTCGGCCGCCGCCTCCAGGATCTCCTGCTCTCGGCGCCTCGGCGCCCGGGCCTTCCTCGTGGTCGTCGTCTCCTCGCCCATGCCTGTCTCCCTCCACCTGCCCGGCCCTTCGCGCGGCCCTTGCGAGCCTGCGCCGAGCGGCTCCGCCGCGCCCACCCTGCCCCGCCCGCCGGACCGACCGTGCGGAGTCAATCAACCGTTTGGTACGAAGTCAACCTCCGACCGGGACGCGTGGACGACGGTCGCGGGCTACCGGCCGGGCGCTCCCTCGGCGTCGAACACGGCCGGCCGGTCGAGCGGCTCGGCCTTCAGCTTGTACTTCTCGACGCGCTCCGACGGCGTCTTCGGGAAGGACTCGCGGATCTCGAGGTACCGGGGCACCATGTAGCGGGGCAGGCTCTCCGCGAGCCAGGCGTGGATCTCCTCGACCGCCGCCGGCTCGGAGAGGACGACGTCGAGCTTGACCTCCTCCTCGCCGATCTCGGCGGGAACCCCGAAGGCGGCGGCGTCGACGATCAACGGGTGCGTCAGCGCGACGTACTCGACCTCGGGCGCGGCGATGTTCTCGCCGCGCCGCCGGATCCGCTCCTGCTTGCGACCGCGGTAGTGGAGGAGGCCCGCCTCGTCGTACGTCGCCATGTCGCCGGTGTGGAACATGAGGTTGCGGAACGCGTCGACGGTCTTGTCGTAGTCCTTGTAGTACTCGGCGACCATCGAGTGCGGGATGCGCGGCCGGAAGACGAGCTCCCCCACCGTGTCGGGGGGAACCAGCCGGTCGGACTCGTCGACGACGCCGTAGTCGATCCACTGCGGCGGCATTCCGATCGTGTCCATCGGCAGCGAGCGATCCTGCCTCTCGGGGTCGATCATCGGCAGCGAGTAGATCTCGGTCATCCCGTAGCCCCACCAGATGATCCGGACGGGTGCGAAGCGGCGCTCGAACTCCTGCCACTCCGGTGGCGGTGGCGGGCAGAACATGCGCGTCAGCCGGTGCTCGGGGACGGGGGCCTTCGTCGCCTTCAGGATCATGGTCGCCATCGGGCCGAGGAGGATGCCCCAGGTGGCGCCGTCGTTGGCGACCTGCTGCCAGTACTGCGAGGCCGAGAATCGGGACTTCAGGTGGCCGGTGCAGCCGGCGTGGAGCGAGGAGTTGGCGATGATGTGGAGCGCGGCGACGTGGAAGAGCGGCAGCGGCGCCGTCAGCACGTCGTCCTCGGTGCGCCCCTGGCTGTCGGTGCAGAGCCCGGAGTACATGTAGAGGAAGGCGTGCGGGTAGACGGCGCCCTTCGCGCGCGCGGTCGTCCCCGACGTGTATTGGATGTGGCACGGCCGGTCGGAGGTCGGAAACGGCCAGGCGTGGTCGTCGCGGACGCCGTCGAGCCAGTCGTTCCAGCGGACGACTCGGACGCCGGAGATCGCCGCGGGCACCGCGCCCTCGCCGACCGCGACGACGACCCGGGTGTACGCCAGATCCTTCAGCTCCGCCAGCCGGTCGAGCAGGTCGGTGCGGACGACGATCGCCTGGATGTCCGAGTGCTCGACGACGGCATGCAGGAGCGGGCCCTTCGAGTCGGCGTTGAGCGGGACCGAGATCCCTCCGCGCACCTGGGCGCCGTAGAGCGTCGTCAGGAACTCGGGCTGATTCCGCATTATCAGGCCCACGTGGGCGCCGGGATCGACGTCGCGGTCGAGCGCGTGGCCGACCCGGCAGGCGTCGCGCCACGCGGCGCCGAAGGTGAGTCGGTCGGTCGAGTCGAACACGACCCAGTCCTTCTCCGGCCGCTCGCGGGCGCGGTGGGAGAGGATGCGGAGCATGACCCGATCCTCGGGCGGGTAGGCCTCGACGTACGGCCCGAGCGGCAGCCCCTGCCCGCGCAGGAGGTTGAAGTCGGGCGCCGCCGGCATGGCTCGTGACGGTACAGAAGCGCCGCGGGCTGCGTGCCGCTTCCATCCCGACGCACGCTGTCCGGCTCGAGCCGGACGGTTCCGGCGACCTGCGGCGCT
>VGCB01000208.1 GCA_016870235.1 Actinomycetota bacterium
CCCGAGCGCGCGACGGCCGATCTCTTCGACGGCGCCACCTGGTTCCTGACGCCGCTCGCCGCCACCGCGCCCGAGCGCTTCCGGACGTTGCACGCGTTCGTGTCGTCGCTCGGCGCCCGTCCCGTCGCGATCGACCCGCGCGCGCACGACCGACTCGTCGCGATGACGAGTCACCTGCCGCACGTCCTCGCGAACGTGCTGCTCAACCACACCGGCTCGGCCCGGATCGACGGTCACGACCCGCTCCAGGCGGCCGGCGGCTCGCTGCGCGACATGTCGCGGATCGCCGGCGCCAACCCGCGGATCTGGGTCGACATCTTCCTCGACAACCGCGAGGCGCTCGCCGCCGCGCTCGGCGAGCACCGGCGGCGGATCGCGCAGGTGGAGACCGCGCTCGCGGAGGGCGACGCCGGCTTCCTCGCGCGCTGGATCGGCGAGGCGAGCGGCCACCGGCGCCGCCTGCTCGAGTCCGCGTTCGGCGATCCGGGCGCGCTGCAGCAGCTGCGCGTCCACATCCCCGACCGGCCCGGCGTGCTCGCCGGGATCTTCCAGGCGCTCGGCGCCGAGCGCATCAACGTCGAGGACTTCGAGATGGACCACGTCTCCGCCGATCGCGGGGGCACGCTGACGATCCTCGTCTCGGGCGAGGGCGAGGCCGATCGGGCCGGGCAGCTCCTGGAGGCGCAGGGCTACGGGGTCGTCGTCGCGCCGGTGATCGAATGAGGAGGGTCGAGCCGGTCGCGCGCCTCGCCGGCCATCTCGCCGTGCCGGGCGACAAGTCGATCTCGCACCGGTCGGTGCTCCTCGGGGCGCTCTGTGACGGGGAGACGCACGTGACCGGGTTCGGGCGCTCGGCCGACTCCGAGGCGACGATCGGCGTCGTCCGCGCGCTCGGCGTCGAGGTGTACGAGCACGGGGACGACACGCTCCGCGTCTTCGGCCGTGGGCTTCGCGGGCTCCGTCCTGCAGCCGGCCCGCTCGACTGCGCCAACTCGGGCACGCTGATGCGCCTCGTCACCGGGATCCTGGCCGGGCAGGAAGGGCGCTTCGAGCTCACGGGCGACAGCTCGCTCTCCTCGCGCCCGATGGAGCGCGTCGCCTCGCCGCTCCGACAGATGGGCGCGCGCATCGAGACGACCGACGGGCACGCGCCGATCCGCATCGACGGCGGCCCGCTCGAGCCGATCGCGTACCGGCTTCCCGTCGCCTCCGCCCAGGTGAAGTCGGCGATCCTGCTCGCCGGTCTCTTCGCCCGCGGCGGCGAGACGACCGTCGTCGAGCCCGCGCCGACCCGCGATCACACCGAGCGGATGCTGCAGGCGGCGGGCGCGCGCGTCGAGCGGCGCGAGGAGAGCGTCAGCGTCTGGCCGGCGGAGCGCCTGCACCTCGGGCCGGTCGAGATCCCGGGTGACTTCTCCTCGGCGGCGCCGTTCGTCGTCGCGGCGACGCTCGTGCCCGGATCGGAGCTCCACCTCCACGGCGTCAACCTCAACCCGCGACGCGCGGGGCTGCTCGCGATCCTCGAGCGCATGGGGGCGCGCATCACGGTCTACAACCGTCGAGAGATCGGCGGTGAGCCCGGCGGCGACCTCGAGGTCCGCTCCGCCGAGCTCGTCGCCACCCGCGTCGGGCCGGGCGAGGTGCCGCTCGCGATCGACGAGCTCCCGCTCTTCGCCCTCGCCGCCTCGTGCGCGCGCGGCGACAGCGTGCTCCGCGGCGCCGAGGAGCTGCGTACGAAGGAGACCGACCGCATCGAGGCCACGGTCGACGCGCTCCGCGCGATCGGCCAGCACGCCCGCGCCACCGTGGACGGGTTCCGGATCCGCGGCGTCCCCACCCGTCCGCGCGGAGGGAGCGTCGAGGCGCGCGGCGACCACCGGATCGCGATGCTCGGCGCCGTCGCCGGCGTTGCGTCCGGCGACGGCGTCACCGTCGACGACCCCGACTGCGTCGCGGTCAGCTTCCCCGGCTTCTTCGACCTGCTGGCGCAGCTCGAAGAGACCTCGAGACGGACCGATTCGTGGGGCAGGGAGGACGTCCTGTGAGCGCGTGGGGCGGTCGCGCACGAGGGGGAGGTGCGCGGACGACCGCGCTCCCTCGAGCCTGCGCCTGCTCTCGCGATCTCGTCCTCGGGCGTCTTCTCCCCCAGGAGGCTTCGCCGTGGTGATCGCGATCGACGGGCCGGCGGGAGCGGGCAAGAGCACCGTCGCCCGGGCGCTCTCGGAGCGGCTCGGGTTCCGGTACCTCGACACCGGCGCCATGTACCGCGCGCTGACGTGGCTCGCGCTGCACCGGGGCGTCGAGCTCGACGACGGGCCGTCGCTCGCGGAGCTTGCCCTTTGGGAGCCGGTCGTCTTCGGCGAGGCGAGCTGCGTCGGGATCGCAGGCGAGGACGTGACGCTGGCGATCCGGGCGCCCGAGATCGACGCCGCCGTCCCCGTGGTCGCGGCGCACCCCGAGGTGCGCGAGGTGATGCGGGAGCGGCAGCGAGCGCTCAGCGAGGTCGGCGACTCGGTGATCGAGGGGCGCGACATCGGCGTCATCGTCGTCCCGCAGGCCGAGCTCAAGATCTGGCTCGTCGCCGACCCGGCGATCCGCGCGCAGCGCCGCCACGCCGAGCGCGACGGCGCCGACGCGGCGACGCTCGCGGCCGAGCTGCAGCGTCGTGACGAGCGCGACGCGCGGAACACCCACCGCGCCGCCGACGCGGTCACCGTCGACACGACGGAGCTGACGCTCGAGCAGGTCGTCGAGCGGATCGCCGAGCTCGTCGAGGAGCGCCGGTGAGGGCCGCCGAGATCGTCTGGAGGATCGGCCGGCTCACGCTCCAGCCGCTGATCGTCGTCGGCACCCGGCTCAAGGTCTACGGCAAGGAGCGTGTGCCCGAACACGGCGGGTTCGTGGTCGCCTGCAACCACTTCTCGTGGATCGACCCACCCGCGCTCGGGGCCGCCTCCCCGCGGACGGTCTACTACATGGCGAAGATCGAGGCGCACCACGTGCCAGGGCTCGGGGCGCTGATCCGCGCGTTCGGCTGCTTCCCCGTCCGTCGCGGCGAGTCGGACCGGGAGGCCGTGCGGATGATGCGCCAGGTCGTCGCCGACGGGCTCCCGCTCGGGCTCTTCGTCGAAGGGACGCGGCAGCTCTCGGGCGAGCCCGGAACGGTGCAGCCGGGCGCGGCGATGGTAGCGCTGCAGGAGGGCGTGCAGGTGATCCCGGTCGCCGTGCACGGCTCCCAGATCTGGCGGGTCGGCAACTTCCGGCCGGTCTCGATCGCGTGGGGGACGCCGATCCTGATCGAAGGGCTGCCGAAGGGTGGCCGCGGCTATCGGGAGGCGTCGGCGATCATCGAGCGCGAGATCCGCCGGCTGTGGGAGTTCCTCGTCGACATGCACGCGCAGGGACGCCCGGACGGGACGCCGCCGGAGTCGACCGCCGCCCGCGATGGCTGAGGGCCGTGAGGAGGCCGACGCGCCGGAGGAGGCGCAGGAGCCGGTGGAGCCGCCCGTCTCGATCGCCGGCACCGTCGCGATCGTCGGCTTCCCGAACGTCGGCAAGTCGACCCTCGTCAACCGGCTCACCCGGTCGCGCGCAGCCGTCGTGCACGAGACGCCAGGGGTCACGCGCGACCGCAAGGAGCTCCTCTGCGAGTGGAGCGGAACCACCTTTCGGCTCGTCGACACGGGCGGGGTGGACGAGGCCGACACGGGGCCGTTCGGCTCCCTCATCGCGCAGCAGGCGGCGGCGGCGATCGAGGAGGCGGACGTCGTCGTTCTCGTCGTCGACGCTCGCGCCGGCGTGACGCCGGGCGACGAGGAGCTCGCCGCGCTCCTGCGGGCTGCGAAGGTGCCCGTGCTCGTCGTCGCCAACAAGATCGACGATCCGAGGCGCGACCCCGAGGCGGTCGAGTTCCACCGCCTCGGGCTCGGCGAGCCGATGCCGCTGTCCGGGCTGCACGGCCACGGCACCGGCGACCTCCTCGACGAGATCGTGGCCCGCCTGCCGGGCAAGGCGGAGCCGGTCGTCGGCGAGGAGGCGATCCGCGTCGCCATCCTCGGCCGGCCGAACGTCGGCAAGTCGTCGCTCCTGAACGCGCTGCTCGGACGCGAGCGCGTCATCGTCTCCGACGTCCCCGGGACGACCCGCGACGCGATCGACACGCTGCTCCGCCGCGGCGAGACGACCTTCCGGCTCGTCGACACGGCCGGGATCCGGCGAAAGCGCAAGCAGCGGCAGGGAATCGAGTACTACTCGGAGCTCCGCACCGTCGAGGCGGCCGAGCGGGCCGACGTCGCGCTCGTCCTCGTCGACGCGTCCGCCGGCGTCACCGAGCAGGATCTCCACGTCGCCGACGTCGCGCGCAAGGCCGGGTGCTCGACGCTCGTCGTCCTCTCGAAGTGGGACCTGACCGAGGTCGACCTCCAGAAGGCGAAGGGGCACCTCAACCGGCGCTTGCGGCAGCGGCCGCCGGCCGTCGCCGTCTCGGCCAAGACGGGGCGCGGGCTGTCGCGCCTGCTCGACCACGTCGAGGCCCTCTACGCGAAGCACGCCCGCCGGATCCCGACCCCGGAGCTGAACCGCGCGCTCGCCGAGCTGCGCGAGGCGCGACAGGGGCCGCAGGAGCGCGGCCGCCGGATCAGGATGCTGTACGGGACGCAGACCGGCGTCCGGCCGCCGCGGCTCCGCATCTTCGTCAACGACCCGGGTCTCGTCACGCGCGACTACGGGTATTGGGTCGAGAACGAGCTGCGCGCGCGGTTCGGGCTCGAAGGGGTGCCGGTCTCGATCGACTTCCGCAAGAGCGAGTAGGCGCCATCTCCCCGAACGGCGAGTCGGGGCGCCTGCAGAGCGATAGGGTGCGCCGATGCGCTTCGTGATCCTCGGCGGCGGCTCGTGGGGAACCGCGTTCGCGTGCGTGCTGCGGGCCAACGGCCACGAGGTCACGCTCGCGTGCCGCGACCCGGAGCAGGCGGCGGCGATCGCGGAGACGGGGAGCAATCCCCGCTACCTCCCCGCCGCCGACCTCGAGGGCGTCGCCGCCTGTGCGATCGCGGAGGCGCCCTGCGAGGACGCCGACGTCGTCGTCGTCGCCGTGCCGAGCGCGGTCTTCGCCGAGGTCGTCGCCGCCGTCCCCGGACACGCGCCGATCCTCAGCCTCACGAAGGGCCTCGACCCGCGCACGGGGCAGCGGCTCTCGACGCTCACGGGCGGCCGGCCGGTCGCAGTGCTCTCCGGCCCCAACATCGCCGAGGAGATCGCCGCCGGGCTCCCGTGCGCGACCGTGATCGCCTCCGCGGACGCGGCGCTCGCAGCGGCGCTCCAGCAGGCCGTCAACTCCGCGCTCTTCCGCGTCTACCTGAACGACGACGTCGTCGGGGTCGAGCTGTGCGCGGCCGCGAAGAACGTGATCGGGCTCGCCGCCGGCGGCGCCGACGGGTTGCGGCTCGGCGACAACGCGAAGGCGGGGCTCGTGACGCGTGGGCTCGCCGAGATGCGGCGCCTGGCCGACGCGGCGGGCGCCAAGTCCGACACCTTCGCGGGTCTCGCCGGCATGGGCGACCTCATCGTCACCTGCTGGGCACCGTCCGGACGCAACCGGCGCGCCGGCGAGCTGATCGCGCAGGGGGCGACGCCGGCCCAGGCGAGCGCCGCGATCGGCCAGGTCGTCGAGGGCCTGACGACAGCGCCGGTGCTTCGCGACCTCTCCCGCTCGC
>VGCB01000209.1 GCA_016870235.1 Actinomycetota bacterium
CGTCGGCGACGTCGCCGGCAGCCTGCATCGGCATCAACCACACCCACTCGCGCGCCGTCGTCAGCGGCTCCCCCGGCGGGCAGCTCGCGGTCGACCTCCTCTACGTCGACCAGCTCGGCACCCAGACGACGGTTCGCGTCGGCACCGTGACCGGCACGGGTACATGGGCCCCGACGAGCAAGCTCCTGACCCCGAGCTTCCAGATCGCCCAGAACTCGGCGCTCGGATTCCTCTCGACGGACGGCCGCCGCTACTCCGCTGTCGCCTATCGCTTCACGGCGCTGTCGGGAACCTGGTCGGTCGACGATCTGTACGTCGATCCGTTCAAGCTGCGCTAGCGCCCGCTCGACAGACGAGCTCCTCTCTTCGGCGCGCCCCGATCGGGGCGCGCCGACTCGTTCCGGCAAGTCTTCCATTCGTGCGCGAAACCGAGTAGCGTTCTCGCGCCGCGGTGACACGGACGTTCCTAGCCCTCGTCTCGGCCGCCGTCCTGGCCGGGAGCCTCCTCTCGACTGCTGCTGCGACCGGGAGGTCGCCGGCTCGGTCCGTCGGCGTCTTCTACTACCCGTGGTACGGGACGCCGTCGCTCGACGGGGCCTGGCAGCACTGGGACCAGGCGGGTCGAACGCCTCCACTCGATCTCGGCACGACCTTCTTTCCCGCGCGCGGCGCCTACTCGTCCTCCGACGCGGAGGTCGTCCGGGCCCAGATGCGCGAGATCGCTGCCACGGGCATCGACACGGTCGTCGTCTCGTGGTGGGGGAGGGGATCGGTCGAGGACGCCAGGCTGCCGCTCGTGAGGGACGAGGCGGGTCGGGCCGGGCTCGACGTCGCCGTCCATCTCGAGCCCTATCCGGGCCGACTGCCCGCGACCGTCGCCGCGGACGTCTCCCACCTGCGGGCCTTCGGAGTCAGGGACTTCTACGTCTACGACTCCGCGCTCGTCGATGACGCCGATTGGGCGGCTGCCCTGCCGAGGATCCGCGGCGTGCGCTTCTTCGCCAACACCGCGCTCGTCGGCAAGGCCCTCGCCGGCCGCTTCCACGGCATCTACACCTACGACGTCCTGCTCCACGCGGGCGCCTCGTTCCGGCGCATCTGCAAGCAGGCGCGCGCCGCCCGGCTCGCCTGCGCGCCGTCGGTCGGCCCGGGCTTCGACGCCCGCCGCGCGACGACGATCGCGACGACCCGGGATCGGCGCAACGGCGCGGCATACGACACGTCGTGGCGGGCCGCGGTCGCTGCGTCGCCCGACGTCGTGACGATCACGAGCTACAACGAGTGGCACGAAGGAACGCAGATCGAGCCCGCGCGAGCGGTCGGCGGGTACGCGAGCTACGACGGGGCGTACGGGCGCGAAGGCGTCACCGCTGAGACCGCCTACCTCGACCGGACGCGCGCCTGGATCGACCACCTTCACGGCCGGGCGAGCGCTCCCGTGCCGATCGCGTCGCCCCTGGCCGTCCGCCGATAGCCCGGCTCTCCCGGGACGGTCGTCGACCGCTCGGGCCACGGATTCCTCCTGACCCTGAACCGGCAGCGGCCGGGGAGCGAATGAGCGGCGTTCACCCACGCTCTCCAAAGGAGTCGAGATGCGAAGGAAGCCGATCGCCGTTCTCGGCGGCGTGCTCACGGGCGTCGCTGCGGCGGCAGCCGCCGCAGTGACCCTCGGTCCCGGCTGGGGCGGAGCCTCCAGCCACCGCGAGGCACCGCTGATAGCCGAGGACCCGTCCGCCGACCTGACGGACGTCTACGCGTTCCGCAGCCCGGACAAGCCGGACACGGTGACGCTCATCGCCAACGTGATCCCGGGCGAGGATCCCGCCGCCGGTCCGAACTGGTACACGTTCTCGCCGGGCGCGCGGTACAACATCAACGTCGACACGTCCGGCGACGTCAAGGCCGACGTCGTCTACCGGTTCGAGTTCCAGCGCAAGAACGGACCGCTCTTCCTCGGCGACACCGCCCAGCCGTTCACGCTCACGCGGATCGCCGGCAACAAGGCGACCGTCGTCGCCCGGGGCACGACGCCGCCCAACAACATCGGCCCGCGGTCGACCAAGGGCTACCCGTCGCTCGTCTCGAAGTCGATCGTCTCGTTCGACGACGGCAAGTCGAAGGCGTTCGCCGGTCAGCGCGACGATCCGTTCTTCGGTGACATCGGAGCGATCTTCGATCTCGTCGCCATCCGCAAGGGGACGGGCAACGCAGGCGGCGGCAAGGACTTCTTCGCCGGCTACGCCGTGCACGCCCTCGCCGTCCAGGTGCCGATCGCCGACCTCAAGGCCGCGAACTCGACGATCGGCGTGTGGGCCTCCGTCGACCGCCGCAGGGTCACGACCCGGGGCAACGGCAAGGTCGCCCGCGACGGCGGCAAGTGGGCACAGGTCAACCGCCTCGGCAACCCGCTCGTCGACGAGGTGATCATCCCGACCGAGCTCAAGGACAAGTGGAACACGCTGCAGCCGTGGAACGAGTCCGACTTCAAGAAGGACTACGAGTCGCCGCTCCTCGCTGCTGCGCTCAACCAGCTCTACCCGGACCTGAAGCTGAACGTCCCCGAGAACGGCCGCGACGACCTCGTCGCCGTCCTCCTCACCGGGGTGCCGGATCTCAACTTCACCGGCAAGAAGCTCGCCGACGTGCTCCGGCTCAACCTCGGGATCCCCGTAACCAAGGACCCGAACCGGCTCGGCGTCCTCGGCGGCGACAACCAGGGGTGGCCGAACGGCCGCCGGCTCACCGACGACGTCATCGACATCGCGGAGCAGGCCGTCGGCGGGTTCCTGAAGGGGAACAAGCTCCCGCTCGGGGACGGCGTCGATGCCAACGACGTCCCGTTCGGCACGGCGTTCCCGTACGCGACCGATCCGCAGTCTGGCTTCGACAACAGCAAGGGACTGCAGAAGCCGTAGGCCGCTCTGCAAGCCTCGGCACGGCGAGAAGGGCCGCCCTCCCGGCGGCCCTTCTCGTGTGAACCGACCTGCGGGTGCGGGCGAACAACGGCCATGAGAATCCGCACGAAGCTCCTTCTCCTCGTCGCGCTCGCAGCCGCGATGGCCGCCGGAACACTGCTCAGCGGCGTCGTCCGCGAGGGCAGATCGGCCCGCGACTCGGTCACGGTCGGTGGCCCGGGGGAGCTCGTGCCGGGTCTCGGCGCGTCGGCCGTCCGCGGCACGGGCCTCGCGGCCCGCGTCGAGGAACTCGAGGCGGACGTCCGCAGCCGCCCGGACGACGAGAAGGCGCTCGTCGCGCTCGGCCACGCCTACCTCCAGCGCTGGCGGGTGAGCGGGGACGCGTCGTACCTGCCGCGCGCAGAGAAGGCGCTCGGCGACGCGCGCCGGCTTGCGCCGGCGAACCTGGACGCGCTGACCGGCCTCGGCTCCCTCGCGCTGACGCGCCACGAGTTCCGTCGGGCGCTCGCGATCGGCGAGCAGGCCGTCGAGACGGCGCCGTACAGCGTCGCGCCACGGGGCGTCCTCGGCGACGCTCCGCTCGAGCTGGGCCGCTACCCCGAGGCCTTCGCGACCTTCGAGAAGATGGTCTCGCTGAAGCCGACCGTCGCCTCGTACGCGCGGATCGCCTACGCCCGCGAGCTGCTCGGGAACCGGGAGGGAGCGGCCGCGGCGATGCAGCTCGCGCTCGACAGCGCCGGCGGTCAGCCCGAGGCGGCCGCCTCGGTGTCGGTCGAGCTCGCCAAGCTCGCGATCGGCCGCAACCGCCTGACCGAGGCGGAGCGGCACCTTCGCGCCGCCGACGCCATCGTCCCCGGGTTCGTGTACGCGAAGGAGCAGCGCGCGCGAGTCGAGGCGGCCAGGGGGCGGCTCGACCGTGCGATCGCGCTCGCGCAACGCGCGAGCGAGGCCGTGCCGATGCCGCAGTTCCTCTCGCTCCTCGCCGATCTCCAGCTCCGTGCGGGACGCAAGGCAGCCGCGCAGGACACGTTCCGCGCCCTCCGGGCGATCGACAGGCTGAGCGCGGCCGGTGGCCTCAGGGCTGACGTCGAGCAGGTGCTCGTCGACGCCAATCACGGACTCCGAATCGGCGGTCTCGTCGAGAGGGCGAAGGCGGCACGGGCCGCCCGACCCTCGATCTGGGGCGACGACGCGCTCGCCTGGGCGCTTGCCCGCACGGGCCGCTGCACGGAGGCGCGCGCGTGGTCCGATCGCTCGCTCCGTCTCGGGACGAAGGACGGCCACCTTCTCTTCCACCGCGCGTACATCGAGCGGTGCACCGGCAACGGAGCCGCCGCCCGCGTGTGGGCGCGACGCGCGATTGACGCCGACCCGCACTTCTCGGTGCTCTGGAGCCCGGTCGCGCACGCGATCGCCCGCTGACGGGTGGGCTTCGCTCGGCCCGAGAACCGCGAGGAGGACGGGGGCGGCGGGGCCCTCCTCGTCTGTCGCGATCGAACCGATCGCGCCGCAGTGACGAACGAGGCCCGACCGCTTCCACCGCACGAAAGGAGAGAGACATGACGGTCAAGGCAGGGAGGAGGCTCGGGGGGCTCGTCGCGGGGGTTCTCGCGATCGGCGCCGCCCTCGTCGCCGGACTCGTCACGGGGCCGGGGGGCGCCGGGGCAGCCAGCCATCGCGAGGCACCGCTGATCGCGATGGACCCAGGGGCGGATATCACCGACTTCTACTTCTTCCGGTCGTACGAGCCAGGGAAGTCGTCGAACGTGGTCATGGTCATGGATGTGATCCCGGGCGAGGAGCCGAGCTCGGGGCCGAACTACTACTTCTTCGACCCGAGCGTCACGTACTCGTTCTCGATCGACAACGACCGGGACGGAAAGGCCGACGACGTCGAGATCGACCTCCGGTTCCAGACCGAGATCCGCGGCCTGACGAAGGCGCTCGGACTGCCGCTCTCGTTCATCGGCGGGCTCGAGCCCGACGCCGACCCGACGATCCCGCGGATCGACTCGCTCGATCATCCCGGGATCGGCCTCCGGCAGACGTACACGGTGACGATGAAGCGGAAGCACCAGCGGCCGGTGGAGCTCGCCAGCGGCATCGTCGCGCCGCCGCGGGTCGGGCCTCGGACAACGGGCACCGAGGCGCAGTACGAGGCGCTCGCACAGCAGGCAGTCGTCTCGATCCCCGGCGGTGGCCGCGTCTGGGCGGGTCCACGCGACGATCCCTTCGCGATCGACCTGGGCGCCGTGTTCGACTCGCTCAACCTGCGGTCGCTGACCGACACCGACGGGGTCGACATGCTGTCCGGCTTCAACGTGCACTCGATCGTGCTCGAGCTGCCGGCGTCGCTGATCTCGAACGGCTCGAACATCCTCGGCGCCTACGCGTCGACGAGCCGTCCGTTCCTCACCGTCGGCGGTGAGGGCAAGGGCCCGAAGACCATCCAGGTGCAGCGGCTCGCGAACCCGCTGATCAACGAGGTGATCATCGGTGTCCCCGACAAGGACAAGTGGAACGCCACGGAGCCGGAGGACGATGCGCAGTTCGAGGGCTACTATCTGAAGCCCCGCGTCGCTCTCGCCCTGCAGCTCGCGACGACGAACACGGTCGCCACGAGCTGTCTGCTGCCGAGCGTCCCCGGGTGCGCTCCGCAAACACCGACGCTGTCCGGAACGGACCTGGCGCCGTTCAACCGGACTGACCTCGTGGCGCTGCTGCTGCAGTACAACGGCATCCTCTACGGCGACGGCAACGGCGGCCGGAACTCGGATCTCCTCCGGCTCAACTTCGGG
>VGCB01000210.1 GCA_016870235.1 Actinomycetota bacterium
TCGCGGAGTGGGCGAGCGCCACGGCCGAGCGCCGGGTGCTGCTCGCCGGGCCGCGATCGTTCTGCGCGGGCGTCGAGCGGGCGATCCAGATCGTCGAGCGCGCGCTCGAGCTGCGCGGCGGGCCCGTGTACGTCCGGCGGCAGATCGTCCACAACGCCCACGTCGTCGACGACCTCGCGCGGCGCGGCGCGGTGTTCGTGGACGAGCTCGACGACGTTCCCGCCGGCGCCACCGTCGTCTTCTCGGCCCACGGCGTCGCGCCCGCGGTCAAGGAGGAGGCAGCGCAGCGCGGGCTGGCCGTGATCGACGCGACCTGCCCGCTCGTCAACAAGGTGCATGCGGAGGCGCGACGGTTCGCCGCCGACGGCCGCCGCATCTTCCTGGTCGGGCACGCCGGGCACGAGGAGGTGGAGGGCACGACCGGGGAGGCGCCGGAGGCGATCACGCTCGTGCGGAGCGTCGAGGAGGTCGACCGGCTCGAGGCGGAGGACCCGGAGCGCGTCGCCTTCCTCACGCAGACCACCCTGGCGGTCGACGAGACCACGGAGGTCGTCGACGCGATCCGCGCCCGCTTCCCGGCTCTCGTCGGCCCCGCCTCCGACGACATCTGCTACGCGACCCAGAACCGGCAGCAGGCGCTCAAGGCCGTCGCGCGCGAGAGCGACGTCGTCCTCGTCGTCGGCTCGCCGAACTCCTCCAACTCGGTGCGCCTCGTCGAGGTGGCGGAGCGGGAGGGAACGCGCGCCTACCTCGTCGACGACGAGCGCGACATCGACCCCGCCTGGCTCGTCGGCGCGACTACGATTGGGCTCACAGCCGGCGCCTCCGCGCCCGAGCGCCTCGTCCGCAGGGTCGTGGACGAGATCGCCGGGCTCGGGCCGGTGTCCGTCGAGGAGCGAACGATGACGACCGAGGCCATCCAGTTCAGCATGCCCCGCGAGGTCGCGCCATGAGCGTCCAGCTCCGGCAGAGCGTCCGCATCGGCGCCTATCTGCTGAAGCAGAAGCTGAAGCGGAACCCGCACTTCCCGCTCCTCGTCGAGCTCGAGCCGCTCTTCCAGTGCAACCTCGCCTGCTCCTTCTGCGGCAAGATCCAGTACCCCGAACACATCCTCAAGAAGCGCATGCCCGTCCAGCAGGCGCTCGCCGCGATCGAGGAGTGCGGCGCGCCGATGGTCTCGATCGCCGGCGGCGAGCCCCTCGTCCACCCCGAGGTGCACGTGATCGCGGACGAGCTCGTCAAGCGCAGGAAGTTCGTCTTCCTCTGCACGAACGCGCTGCTGCTGGAGAAGAAGATGGACAACTTCCGGCCCTCGCCGTACTTCACGTGGGTGGTGCACCTCGACGGCATGCGCGAGCGACACGACCAGTTCGTCGAGCGCGAGGGCACGTTCGACAAGGCGGTCGCCGGGATCAAGGAGGCGAAGCGCCGCGGCTTCCGGGTCAACACGAACACGACGTTCCTCTCGAACGACACCCCCAAGACCGTGCGCGAGGTGCTCGACTTCCTGAACGACGAGCTCGGCGTCGACTCGATGCAGATCTCCCCGGCCTACGCGTACGAGAAGGCGCCGGACCAGGAGCACTTCCCCGGCGTCCGCCAGACCCGCGAGCTCTTCAGCGCCGCCTTCGCCGACGGGAACCGCAAGCGCTGGCGCCTCAACCACACCCCGCTCTTCCTCGACTTCCTCGAGGGGAAGATCGACTTCGAGTGCACCCCGTGGGGGATCCCGAGCTACTCGCTCTTCGGCTGGCAGCGACCCTGCTACCTGATGGGCGACGGCTACGCCGAGACCTACCGGGAGCTGATCGAGACGACCGACTGGGCGGCCTACGGCCGCGGCAAGGACGACCGCTGCGGCAACTGCATGGCCCACTGCGGCTACGAGCCGACCGCCGTGCTCCACTCGCTGAGCTCCGTGCGCCAGGCTGTTCGTTCGTTTGTCGGTTAGCGCTGTGTTGGTCTGCCGGGTGTGCGCGTGTCTGCTGGGTGAGGGACGGGAGGTAGCAGACGCGCTGTGTTGGTTTGCCGGGTGTGCGCGTGTCTGCTGGGTGAGGGACGCGAGGTAGCAGACGCGCGCACACCCGGATCCTGAAGCCAGGGGAACGGGGTTCCCCTAGGGAACCCCTCCTGCACTCAGATCCCGCGCCAACCTCCCTTGCGATCGGGTCTGGCGCCGTGCCCCAGGGCCTCCGCGTCTGGCTTCGGCCAGACGCGTCCAACGGACGCCGTAGACCACCGCGGGAGAGGAACTGATCCTCTGGCCAGGTCGGACCTCCCCGGAAGGGGATTGCCCTCGGACAGGCACGGCGAGTACGATGTGGGTATGCGGCATATCCGGTACCGGGACTCATCGGGCGTCCCGCGCATCGCGATCGGTCAGCCGGCAACGATCGAGGGGGCCCGAATCGAGTACGTCGAGGCGAACGAGCCCGACTTCGTCGAGGGTGCGACGAGGGGCTTCACGCCGTCGTACCGCACGGTCAGCAGTGACGCGGAGCTGCTCAAGCTCTCGCCGGACTTCACGCTCATGACTCCGCTCGACCCACCGGAGCTCTGGTGTGTCGGCGCGAACTACCCCGCGAGCTGGCGGGCGCGCGTCTCCGAGGCCGAGATGCCGGAGCCGTACGAGCTCCTGCTCGACGACCGGCGCCCGCACTTCTACTTCAAGGACGCGCGCGGGCTCCGTACGGTCGCGCCCGGCGAGCCGATCGCGATCCGCAGCGACGCGACGTGGACCGTACCCGAGCCGGAGATCGGGGTCGTCATCGGCGAGAAGAACGCGATCATCGGGTACACGATCGTCAACGACGTCTCCTGCCGCGACATCCGCGGCGCGAGCCCGCTCTACCTCTCGCAGGCGAAGACACACCGGGCGTCGTGCGCGATGGGGCCGGCGATCTACGTGGACAAGGGACGGCGCAAGCCGTTCACGATCTACCTGCGGGTGACCGACGCGGAAGGCCGCGAGCTCTTCACCGACAAGACGTCGACGAAGGAGATGCGACGGCCGTTCGGCGACCTCGTCGACTGGCTCGCCCGCGAGAACCCGATCGCGCCGGGGACGGTGCTCGCGACCGGAGCGGCGATCGTGCCGCCGAACGACTTCACGCTCCAGCCGGGGCAGATCGTCGAGGTGCACGTGCCGGAGATCGGGACGCTGTCGAACCCGGTCGTGCTGGTCAGCGACCTCGAGCTCAGCGAGCTCGCCGAGCGCCGCCGCCCTCACCCGCGCCGACGAGACCGAGTAGCGCCGGCCCGCCGGTCGCCGTTCAGCCCCAGCGGGCCGCCAGCCGCCGGTACAGCCGCGGCGCCAGGCCGTGCACGCGGATCGGGAGCGCGAGCCAGCGCGGCGTGAGCACGATCGCCGCCTCGCGCTCGATCCCGCGGACGATCGCCGCGGCCGTGCGTTCGGCGGAGATCGGCCGTGGCCGCTCGCGGGCGTAAGGCCTCCGCGGCGCCCGAAGATCGGCGTGTCGACCGCGCCGGGGCTGACGAGTGTCACCCGTACCGGGCTCCCCGCGAGCTCCTGCTGCAGGCTCTCGGTCAGCGTCACGACCGCGGCCTTCGTCGCCGCGTACAGCGCCTCGTCCTTGAGGCCGACGTGCCCCGCGACCGACGCCACGTTGACGACGTGCCCGCGTCTCCGCTCGAGCATCCCGGGCAGCAGCGCCCGCGTCAGCAGCGCCGGTGCGACGAGGTTCACGCTGGCGAGCGTCTCGATCTCCTCGACCGACATCCCGACGAACGAGCCGGCCCAGCCGAGCCCGGCGTTGTTGACGAGCACGTCGACCGGGCCGGCTTCGTGCAGCAGCGAGGAGACGCCTTCGCGCGTCGAGAGGCCGGCGACGATCCCCCGGCCGCGGCACTGGGTCGCCACCTCGGCGACCCGGTCGGCATCCCTGCCGGTGACGACGACCCTCGCGCCCGCCTCGGCCAGGGCGAGCGCAGTCGCGCGTCCGATCCCACTCGAGCCACCGGTGACCAGACAGGACGCGTCTCGGACGTCCACGGAAGGATTCTAGCTCGTCGCCCTCGCCCTTCCTTCCGCCCTCCGTCCGCGCGGCGGAGTGGTAGGATCGGCGCAGCAGCAGGAGGCGACGTTGCCTCGAGTGCGGATTCGCCCGCGCTCGGGGCTTTTTGTTTTCAGAAGGGAGAACGGAGATGGCGAGACCGAGAAGCGCAGCGACCTCGGGTGGGGCACAGGTGCGGAGCAAGGATCGTGCGACGTCGAGCGTCGCCGCGCGCCGCGCGGTGCTGAAGCGGATCAAGGACGAGGGCGTCTCTCATGTCCTCTTCTGGTTCACCGACCTCGAGGGGCACCTGAAGAGCTTCGCGATCACGCCGAACGAGATGGAGGACGCGCTCGACGACGGCATGGGCTTCGACGGCTCCTCGATCACGGGCTTCAACCGGATCGAGGAGTCGGACATGGTCGCGATCCCCGACCCGACGACCTTCCAGATCATGCCCCAGCCGGTCGACGATCACGGGCACGCGCTCGGCTCGAAGGTCGGGCGGCTCATCTGTGACGTCGTCAAGCCCGACGGCTCCCCGTACGAGGGCGACCCCCGCTTCGTGCTGAGGAAGGCGCTCGAGCGCATGCGCGGCCTCGGCTTCGACACCTTCAACGTCGGGCCGGAGCTCGAGTACTTCCTGTTCGAGGACGACCAGGGGACGAAGACGCTCGACGAGGGCGGCTACTTCGCGATGACGGCCCAGGACGCGGCGACGGAGGTGCGGAACGACACGATCACCGCGCTCGAGTCGGTCGGGATCCAGATCGAGTACCACCACCACGAGGTGGCGCCGTCGCAGCACGAGATCGACATGCGGTTCGACGACGCCCTCGCGATGGCCGACAAGACGATCACGTACCGGCTGGTCGTCAAGGAGGTCGCCGCGTGGCACGGCTACTACGCGACCTTCATGCCGAAGCCGCTCTTCGGCGAGAACGGCTCGGGCATGCACACGCACATGTCGCTCTTCAAGAACGGGCGCAACCATTTCTTCGACGCGAAGGACCCGAACCACCTCTCCGACACGGCGAAGGCCTTCATCGCCGGGATCCTCACGCACGCGCGCGAGATGTCCGCGGTGCTCGCGCAGTGGGTCAACTCGTACAAGCGGCTCGTGCCCGGGTACGAGGCGCCCGTCTACGTCGCGTGGTCGCAGCGGAACCGGTCGGCGCTCGTGCGCATCCCGCTCTACAAGCCGGGCGAGGAGCAGGCGACGCGGGCGGAGATCCGCTGCCCCGACCCGGCCTGCAACCCGTACCTCGCGTTCGCCGTTCTGCTCCACGCGGGTCTCGAGGGGATCGAGCGGGGCTACGAGCTGCCCGACGAGATGACGACGAACCTGTACCGGCTCTCGGACGAGGAGCGGGTGGAGCAGGGCGTCGAGGCGCTTCCGGGGTCGCTCGGCGAGGCCGTCGAGGAGCTCGCCGGCTCGGCGCTGATGGAGCGGGCGCTCGGCGAGCACATCTTCCCGCGCTACGTCGAGCTCAAGCGCAAGGAGTGGAACGAGTACCGCATCCAGGTCTCCGAGTGGGAGCTGAACCGCTACCTGGCGGCGCTGTAGTGGGGCCGACGAGCCCTGGGGGCCGCGCTGCGGCTCTCAGGGCTCGCGGGCCAGACCCCATCTCAGCGCTTGACGGCCAGACCCGATCTCAGGGCCTGAAGACCAGACCC
>VGCB01000211.1 GCA_016870235.1 Actinomycetota bacterium
GCCCGGCCGCGACCGCCGCTGCGGCGCCGCCGCTCGAGCCGCCGGGCGTGAGTGCCACGTCCCACGGGTTCCTGCAGGCGCCGTTGAGCACGGACTCGGTGACCGGTCGAGCGCCGAGCTCCGGAGTGTTCGTCTTGCCGAGGACGATCGTCCCCGCCGCCCGGAGCCGCCGGACGACCGCCGAGTCCGCTGCTGGCACGTGCTCGGCGAAGGCGCGGCAGGAGAGGGTCGTGCGCACGCCCTCCGTCTCCGCGAGGTCCTTGATCGAGATCGGCACCCCGTGGAACGGCGGCAGGGGCCCCTCTCCCGCGCGTGCGTCCGCCGCTCGCGCCTCTGCCGCCCTCGCCTCGGCGAGCGCCCGATCGGCGCAGACGGTGACGTACGCTCCGAGCTGCGGGTCGAGCCGCTCGATGCGCTTCAGGTACGCCGTCACGAGCTCGACGGGCGAGACGAGCCGGCGCCGCACGAGCCGTGCCTGCTCGACCGCGGGCAGGAACGCGAGCTCGCTCACGGGAACAACTGTACGACCCACGGACGGAGAGGAGGAAAGCGATGGCAACGCAGCGAGAGGTGGCGCGGTTCGGCCCGATGGCGCCGTTCGTGCCGAACGCCGTCAAGGTCGGCGACACGATCTACCTGTCGGGGATGGTGAGCATCGACGAGCGGGGGCGCGCCCTGGCCGAGGGCGATCTGCACGGGCAGTGCCGCCACGCCTACGGTCACGTCCGGATGACGCTCGAGCACTTCGGCGCCACGATGGCGGACATCGTCGACGAGACGGTGTTCGTCACCGACATCGCGACCACGATGCGGGAGATGGAGGAGCTGTGGCGCGTCCGCAAGGAGGCGTACGGGTGCGAGCCCCAGGCCGCCCAGGCGGTGGTCGAGGTGCGGAGCCTCGCCTCGCCGAAGTTCCTGATCGAGATCAAGTGCGTGGCCGTCGTCTGACGGGCCGGGTGTGGCCGCCCCGCGCGGATCGGCTACAACACGCCGATGGCGCGGGCGGAGGACGGCCTCACGATCGCGGCCGTCCTCGTCCCGGTCTTCGCGGACGTGAGCGGCGAGCTGCGGGTCGTCCTCGTCGAGCGCGGCGACCGCGGCGTCCACGGCGGGCAGCTCGGGCTCCCCGGTGGCAAGCCCGAGCCGGGAGACGCGGATCTCCGCGAGACGGCGCTCCGGGAGGCGGAGGAGGAGATCGGCCTCGCGCGCGCGCACGTGACGGTCGTCGCCGACCTGCCGCCCGTGGTGACGCGGACGACGGGGTTCCGCGCGTTCCCGTTCCTCGCGCGCATCCCGTCCGGGCTCGAGTGGACGCTCCGCCCGGGTGAGATCGTGGGGCTGCTGACGCCGACGCTCGGCTCCCTCGCGGATCCGGAGCGGCGCGGCTGGGTGCCCTTCTCGTCGGCGTCGGTCGCGGAGCGGACCGTCGAGGGGATCGACGTCGAGGGGCGCGTCCTCTGGGGGATGACGCTGCGGATGCTCGATCTCGTCGTGCCGCGGATCCTCGCGGGCGAGTGGGGGCTCCTCGACGGGCTCCTCGAGGGGCGCTGACCGCGGGGCGGCACGGCTTTCCGCGTCCGAAAGGGACAATCATCGTCCGCAATCATCGTCCGAAAGGGACAATCATCGCCGGGCCACCGGCCTCCTCCCCACGCTTCGAGCGTAACCTGAAGCCGCGTTGCGGTGGGGTGCAACTCTGCACCGGAAGTGTTGCAATGTCGCGGCCTCGCAGAAGGCAATGCCGCAGGCTCGAAGCGTTGCGAGCCGCGGCCGCACCCGAAGGGACGACTCGCGACCGCACGGTGGGGGCTTCCGCGCCGGGAGCCCCGCTACCGCGCCGAGTTCCTCCACACCGCTACTTCTTGTAGTTCGCCGTCACCCACTTCGCGATCTGGGTGATCTGCGTCGTCTTCAGCCGGCCCTTGAACGAGGGCATCGCGCCCTTCCCGTTCGTCACCCGCGCCACGACGATCGCGAGCTTCGTCTTCTTCTTGTCGAGGTTCGGCCCGACCGTCCCCTTCGCCTTCGCGGCCGCGAGCGTGTGACAGCCGGCGCAGTTGCTCATGAAGAGGGTCTTGCCGGGAGGGTCCTTCGCGACGCTCGCGCCGGAGCCGACACCGGCACCGAGCATCCCGGTCGCGATCGTGAGGACGGCGAGGATCGGAACGAGTCGGCGGGTCATTCGGTGTCTCCTTGCGGTCGAGAACGGTTCAGCGCAACGACGGAGGGATGATGCCCGCCCGGGGACGGTGCCCGCAAGTCTGTGACGATCGGCGCAAGCGCCGCAGGGCGCGATCCGCCTACATCCGGTCGATCATCGCCTGGCCGAAGGCCGAGCAGGAGACCTCGTTCGCGCCCTCCATCAGCCGCGCGAAGTCGTACGTGACCTGCTTGTCCGAGATCGCCGCCTCCATCGACGACACGATCAGGTCGGCCGCCTCGGCCCACTTCATGTGCCGGAGCATCATCTCCGCCGAGAGGATCAGCGAGCCTGGGTTCACCTTGTCCTGCCCTGCGTACTTCGGCGCGGTGCCGTGCGTCGCCTCGAACATGGCGACGTCGTCCGAGAGGTTCGCCCCCGGCGCGATGCCGATGCCGCCGACCTGCGCCGCCAGCGCGTCGGAGATGTAGTCGCCGTTCAGGTTCGGCGTCGCGATCACGTCGTACTCGGCCGGCCGCAGCAGGATCTGCTGCAGGAACGCGTCGGCGATCGAGTCCTTGATCGTGATCTGGCGGCCGGTGACGGGGTTCTCGAGCCTCTTCCACGGGCCACCGTCGAGCGGCTGCGCCCCGAACTCGTCGGCCGCCACCGCGTAGCCCCAGTCGCGGAACGCGCCTTCCGTGAACTTCATGATGTTGCCCTTGTGGACGAGCGTGACCGAGGCGCGATCGTTGTCGATCGCGTACTGGATCGCCTTGCGCACGAGCCGCGACGTGCCCTCGCGCGAGATCGGCTTGACCCCGATCCCCGACGTCTCGGGGAAGCGGATCTTGCGCACGTCCATCTCGTCGCGCAGGAACGAGATCACCTTGCGCGCGCCGTCGGTCTCCGCCTCCCACTCGATGCCGGCGTAGATGTCCTCGGTGTTCTCGCGGAAGATGACCATGTCCGTCTTCGACGGGTTTTTGAGCGGGCTCGGGACGCCGCGGTACCACCGCACCGGGCGCAGGCACACGAACAGGTCGAGCTCCTGGCGCAGCGCCACGTTGAGGGAGCGGATGCCGCCGCCGACCGGCGTCGTCATCGGCCCCTTGATCGAGATCACGTACTCGCGCACGAGATCGAGCGTCTCGCCCGGCAGCCAGACGTCGGAGCCGTACAGCCGCGTCGACTTCTCGCCCGCGTAGACCTCCATCCAGTGGATCTTCCGCGTCCCGCCGTAGGCCTTGGCGACCGCCGCATCCACGACCGCCTGCATCACCGGCGTGATGTCGACGCCGATCCCGTCGCCCTCGATGAAGGGGATGATCGGGTTGTCGGGCACGGGCTGCCCGGGAGAGATCTTCTGCCCGCCCTCGGGCACGGTGGTCAGGGACGCGGTGCTCATCCGTCGGCTCCTCGCTCGTCTGTCGTCGCTCTCGACCCGGAAACCTAACCGACGCTCGCCAGCCGCACCTCCGACCAGGCGACTCGATCGCCTACTCTCGCCTCATGCAGATCGAGGTCGAGGCGACGCGAGCCGAGGCGGCCGAGCGCATCGCGCAAGTGCTCCTCGAGGGGTTCGACAAGCACTACTGGCTCTTCCGCGAGGTCGCCGCGCACGGGAAGCAGCGCTTCGAGGCCGGCGACTGGGCGGGCCAGCAGCAGGCGGTGAAGGAGCGGATCCGCTTCTACGACCTCCGCGTACGGGAGTGCGTCGACCGCGTGCGCGCCGAGTTCGACGTCGAGCACCTGGGCGACGCCGTCTGGCAGGAGGCAAAGCGCCACTTCATCGGCCTCCTCTTCGAGCACCGGCGACCGGAGCTGGCCGAGACCTTCTTCAACTCGGTGACGACGCGGATCCTCCACCGCACGTACATGCACAACGACTTCATCTTCGTGCGCGCGGCGATCTCGACCGAGTTCATCGAGTCCGACCCGCCGAACTACCGCAGCTACTACCCGGCCGAGATCGGGCTGCGACGCACGCTCATGCAGGCGCTCGAGGACTTCGCGTGGGCCCTCCCGTTCGAGGATCTCGAGCGCGACGCCCGGCTCGTCGTCGCCGCGCTGCACGAGCACCTGGGCGAATGGCCGGCGGGCCAACCGAACCTCCAGATCCAGATCCTGGGGTCGCCGTTCTACCGCAACAAGGCGGCGTACGTGATTGGCAAGGTCGTGAACGGCAACGAGGAGACGCCCTTCGTCCTGCCGGTGCTCCGGACCCCGGAGACCGCGCTCGCGATCGACGCGGTGCTGCTCGACGCGGAGGAGATCAGCGTGCTCTTCTCGCTCTCGCGCTCGTACTTCCTCGTCGATATGGACGTCCCCTCCGGATACGTCCAGTTCCTGCAGAACCTGATGCCGACGAAGCCGCGGTCCGAGCTCTACACGTCGCTCGGCCTCGGCCGCCAGGGGAAGACGCTCTTCTATCGCGACCTCCTGCAGCACCTGCACCACTCGCGCGACCTCTTCGTGGAGGCGCCGGGGACACGCGGGCAGGTGATGCACGTGTTCAACCTGCCGTCCTACCCGTACGTGTTCAAGCTGATCAAGGACGTCTTCGGGCCGTCGAAGGACACGGACCGTGCGACCGTGATGGGCAAGTTCCAGATGGTGAAGGACGTCGACCGGGTCGGGCGGATGGCCGACGCGATCGAGTTCACGAACCTGGCGCTCCCTCTCGATCGCTTCGCGCCGGAGCTGCTCGAGCAGCTGAGCGAGCTCGCGCCCTCGGTGATCGAGATCGACGGAGAGAGCCTGGTGTTGAAGCACTGCTACGTCGAGCGCCGGATGACGCCGCTCAACATCTTCCTCGAGACGGCGACGCCGGAGCAGCTCGAGCACGCGGTCAAGGAGTACGGCGACGCGATCCGGGAGCTCGCGATCGCGAACGTCTTCCCTGGCGACATGCTCTGGCGCAACTTCGGCGTCACGCGTCACGGACGGGTGGTGTTCTACGACTACGACGAGATCGAGTACCTGACCGACTGCACGTTCCGGCGGATACCCGAGCCGCCGACGCCCGAGGCGGAGCTGTCGGGCGAGGTCTGGCACCCGGTCGCTCCCCGCGACATCTTCCCGGAGGAGTTCGGCTCGTTCCTCCTCGGGGAACCGCGCGTCCGCGAGGCCTTCCTCCGCCACCACGCAGACCTGCTGACGCCCGACTTCTGGCAGGAGTGCCAGCGGCGGGTCGCGGCCGGCGAGGTCGTCGACTTCTTCCCGTACCGCGAGGCGAGCCGGTTCTCCAATCGCACCGCGCTCGCCCCGTCGACGGACGGGGAGCCCGACGCCCGCAGCACCGCGAGCGTCTCGTAGCGAGGACATCTCGACTCTCGCCTGTCCTCCTCCCGCGTCTGGCTGGAGCCAGACGCGGGGTTACTGGCCGAGCGGGCGGCCCCCGTCTGCCGCGCTACCCCTCCGTCGTGTCCTGCTGCAGCGCCAGCGCGCAGGAGTTGATGCAGTAGCGCAGCCCAGTCGGCTCGGGGCCGTCGGGGAAGACGTGGCCGAGGTGGCC
>VGCB01000212.1 GCA_016870235.1 Actinomycetota bacterium
GTACGGGCCACATGCCTCGCGCTCGGTGACCACCGCCTCCGCGTCGTCGGCACCGACGGAGGAGACGTACGCGAGGCCGACGCGAACGGCGGGCCCACCACCGCGGAGAACTCGCGTGCCTGCCGTCGAATCGTCTGGCTGAGGCCAGACGGGGGGAGCCGGAGCGTTGGCCGGGGAACCGTCCGACTGAAGTCGGACGGGGAGAAGCGAGAGCTCGAGCCGGCATCGTGCTCCGCTCAGGTTCACGTCCGGCGGCAGCACCTCGACCCCGCGCCGCTGCGCGTCGCGCACGAGGCTCGCGGGTGGGTAGAAGCCCATCGGCTGCTCGTTCAGGAGCGCGCACAGGAACTCGGCCGGGTAGTGATGGCGCAGCCAGGCCGACTGGTAGGCGAGCAGGCCGAACGCGGCCGCGTGCGACTTCGGGAAGCCGAAGCCGGAGAAGCCGACGAGCTTGTCGTAGACGACGTTCGCGACCTCCTCGCCGACGCCGTTCGCGAGCGCCCCCTCGACGAACCGCTCGCGGTACGACTCGAGCGCGGCGAGGCTGCGCTTCCGGCTCATCGCGCGCCGCAGTCCCTCCGCCTCCCCCACGCTGAACCCCGCGAGCGCCATCGCCACGTCGAGCACCTGGTCTTGGAAGACGACGACGCCGAGCGTCGAGGCGAGCGGCTCCCGCAAGGACTCGTGGTCGACCGGGTAGACGAACGACGGATCCTCGCGCAGGCGCTTTCGATGCTCGATGTACGGGTGCACCGCCTTCCCCTGGATCGGGCCGGGCCGGACGAGCGCGACCTGCACGGTGAGGTCGTCGATCGTCTCCGGCCGTGTCCGCAGGAGGCTCTGCATCTGCGCCCGCGACTCGATCTGGAAGACGCCGACCGTGTCGGCGTCTTGGATCTCGCCGAACACCGCGGCGTCGTCGAGCGGGATGCGCGAGAGGTCGATCCGCTCGCCGCGCAGGCGCGCGATCTGCTCGACGCAGTCCTCGACGCAGGAGAGCATCCCGAGGCCGAGGAGGTCGATCTTGAGGAAGCCGGCGTCCGAGCACGAGTCCTTGTCCCACTGGCAGAGCTGCCTCCCCGCCATCGCCGCCGGCTGCACGGGAACGAGCTCGACGAGCGGCCGCGTGGAGATGATCATCCCGCCGGGGTGCTGCGAGACGTGGCGCGGCAATCCGGCGATCTCGCGGGTGAGGAACTGGAAAGCGCGCCAGCGGCGCGACTCGAGCTTGCGCTCGGCATCGGGCAGCGCGGCCACCTCGTCGGCAACGCGCTCGGCCGACCAGCCGTCGGTGACGCGCGCCAGCCGCTCGAGCTCGGAGTGCGGCAGCCCGAGCGCCTTGCCGACGTCGCGGATCGCGCCGCGCGAGCGGTACGTGGCGAAGGTGGCGACGAGCGCGGCGTGCTCGTGGCCGTAGCGCTCGGTGACGGCGACGATGAGCTTCTCGCGGATGTCGCGCGGGAAGTCGAGGTCGATGTCGGGCACCCCTGCCATCTCGTGGTTCAGGAACCGTCCCAGCGAGAGCCCGTTCGCGACCGGATCGACGTGCGAGAGCCCGGTCAGGTAGCAGACGATCGAGCCGACCGAGCTGCCGCGGCCGCGGCCGGGCGGCAGCAGGCTCCGGGCGACCGCGTCGCCGCGCACCTCGGCCGCGCAGCGGCGGGCGATCTCGAGCACCTCCCAGTGCAGGAGGAAGAAGCCGGCGAGGCCGAGCCGGTCGATCAGGCGCAGCTCGTCGTCGAGACGCTCGCGCGCCTCCCGCCTGAGGCGACGTTCGCTCTCGCGGTACCTCTCGCTGAACGCGACCTCGCAGATGCTCGCGAGCTGGCGGATAGCGGGGTCGGGGCCGTCGGAGAAGTCGGGGTAGCGGTAGCCGAGCTCCTCGGTGAGGTCGAACTGCAGCCGCTCGGCGATCTCGACGGTGCGCGCGACGGCGGCGCGGTCGACGCCCGCGAAGCGCTCGGCCATCTCCTCCGGCGCCTGCAGCACCGCCTCCCGGTTGCCGCGCCGCTCGCTCTCGCAGCCGTCGAGGGCAGTGCAGCAGCGGATCGCGACGAGCGTGTCCTGCAGCAGCGTCCGTCGCGGCTCGTGGGCGTGGACGTTGCCGGTCGCGACCGTGTCGACGCCGAGGTGCTCGGCGAGATCGCGCAGCAGTGCGTTGCGGCGGGCGTCGCCGCGCTCGAAGGGCCGCTGCAGCTCGACGTGGAAGCGGTCGCGGCCGAACGCCTCGACGAGCTGCGTGCAGGCGTTCGGGTCGCGGAGGCCGAGACCGTCGCGCGCGCAGCCGGAGAGGCACGTGAGGCCATCGCTCAACGCGATCACCGGCTCGAGCGGGACCGCGGGCGGCAGCAGCACCCGGTGCTCCTTCCCCGGCGGACGGGTGCCGGCGTGCGCGGCGGTGAGGATGCGGCAGAGGTTCGCGTAGCCCTGCGCGGTCTCGACGAGGAGCGTGAGATGCGCTCCCCCTTCCAGCGTCACCTCGGCTCCGGTGATGGGCCGCACGTCGAGGTGCTTGGCCGCGTGGGCGAACTCGAGCGAGCCGTAGACGCCGTCGTGGTCGGTCAGCGCGAGCGCCGGGTAGCCGAGGTCGGCGGCGCGGACGGCGAGCTCCTCGGGGAGCGAGGCGCCGTCGAGGAACGAGTACGCCGAGTGGCAGTGGAGCTCGACGTAGTGCGGCCTCACGTGCCGTCTCACGAGGGACAGACCCTGTCTTTCGGCCGCACTATGGCCGCTTCGCGGCCTGAAGCTTTCGCTTTTCGAGAGGGGAGTGGCCGAGGCCGTCGACTGCTTCGCGAGCGTCCGAGCAGGTTTCGGGTGTGTAGGTTGGAGCCGTGAGGCCTGTCCCGATCAGCGAGGATCCGCGCCACCCTGTCGCCATCAGGCTGGCGCTCGACGAGGTCGTGATCACGGAGACGCGCTTCGCCGGCGGCGAGCGCGGGCCCGACGCGCACGTCCACCATGCGCACGCCGACTGCTTCTACGTCCTCGAGGGCTCGCTCGTCCTCGAGCTCCCGGACGGCGACCGGCCGCTGCCCGCCGGCTCCTGGGCGCTCGTGCCGCCGAAGGTCGTGCACTCCTTCCGGACGGGCGCGGACGGCGCGCGGTTCCTCAACCTGCACGCTCCCAGCGTCGGCTTCGACCGCTATCTGCTCGCGAGCCGCGGCAAGGGCGGGCCGCTCGACCACGACCTCCTCGCGGGGTTCGACCAGCAGCCGCCGCCTGCCGACGGCGGGCTCGACCCGGCGCTCGTCACGATCCGCTCCTTCCGGGAGGGGCCGCGGCTCGAGAAGGAGGGCGAGAGCGGCATCGTCCTCGCGACGGCGGAGGAGACGCGCGGGGCGCTCGGCGTCGTCGAGCGTGTCGTCGAGCCGGGTGCTCCCGGCCCGCCGCTGCACGTGCACGATCGTACGGGCGACGCCTTCCTCGTGCTCGACGGCCGGTTCGCCGTGCAGCTCGGCGAGGAGCGCCGGGAGCTCGCACCGGGCGACGTCCTGCTCGCGGCGCCCGGCGTCGTCCACGGCCGGACGGAGGCCGTGAACGGCCCCGCGCGGCTTCTCAACCTGTTTGCTCCCGGCGGCCTCGAGGCGGCCTACGGCGGCCGGGCGGCGCTCGCGGACGTCGACTTCCGGCCCGTCTAGCACGCGCTCCTTTATTTCGGGTCGTCCCTGCCGACTGTCGGGCCGTGAACCCCCGAAGGGAGGACATGTGACCAGGCTTGCCGACGTGATGACGACCGACGTCCTCACCGTCTCCGAGAACGCGACCTTGAGCCAGGTGGCGCGGGCGCTCCGGTCTCGCAACGTGGGCTCGGCGATCGTGATCGACGAGCAGGAGCTCGCGATCGGGATCATCTCCGAGCGGGAGCTCGTCGACTCGGTCGCGGGCGGCCGCAATCCCGACCAGGGCACTGCCCAGCTCTGGATGCGCCCCGAGCTGCTGACCGCGAACGTCGACACGAGCGCGGAGGAGGCGACGGAGATCATGCGCGCCAACAACGTCCGCCACCTGCCCGTGTCGAGCGACGGCAAGGTCGTCGGGGTCGTCTCGATCAGCGACCTCCTGGTGGGCATTCCCGGGTAGCTGTTGTTTGTCTTACCGCGGGCTTGCACGCTGCTGACGTGTGGAGTTACGGACGCGCAACCCGCGGGAGGGTCCCCCTGGCCCCTTGAGATGCACCTGCACGGGGTCGTGGCTTCCGGTGTCTGGCTCCAATGGTCACGACGGCGTCCGCTGGACGCGTCTGGCTGAAGCCAGACGCGGAAGGCAGGGTGCGTCGGTCCCTCACCCCACCAGACGCGCGAGAACACGGCCAAGCCCTCAATCAACACGGCCCATTCAGCAACGCTGGCTGAACCAGCATCGGCGCTCGCCGTCGTGGTAGACGACGGTGTTGCGTCCCGACTCGAGCACGACCTCGAAGTAGCGACGGTTGACCGGCTCGTCGGTCCACCAGCGGTCGACGACCCGCCACTCCTCGCGGACGAGCGCGACGGCTTCCCGGTTCACGATCCGGGGCGTGCCGCCGACGCCTGCCTCGACGAGCGCGGGCCGCGGCGCGTTGAGCCGGCCGGCGGCGGCACGCGCGTGGGCATGGGCACGGCTCGAAGCGGATGTCATCGCCCCCAGGCTCCCCGTCTGGCTTCAGCCAGACAGCTCTCGCGACCATCGTCGCAGCTGACACCTCGGGCACCCTCCGGCTGAGACCAGAAGCGGAGCATGACCACAGAGAGGGAGGGGTTCCCAAGGGGAAGGGGAACCGGAGGTTCCCCTGGCTTCAGGATCCGCTGTTCCGCGGATCCGGTATCCGGTCGAGCTACCTCCACCGGATCCGCGGAACAGCGGCGACCAGCACAGCCTCGCGCGTCTGGTACGTCGGTCCCTCCATCAACCTGACGCGCGAGAAGACGGCCGGGTTCTCCATGGGAAATTACGTGTCCCGTGGGACGACGATCGCACGGGCTTCGGGGATCCTCGACCAGGGCGCCACCTCGACGACGGCGCAGACGGCGCCGGAGCCGGCGCTCGCGCGCACCTGGCGGAGGCCTTCGCGCAGTCGCGCCTCCGCCTCCTCCCCGCCTTCCAGCTCGACGAGCGCGAGCTGTTGCCCCGTGTGCTCGGCGAGCTCGACCGCCTCGAGTCGCAGCTCGACTACGGGCGCGGGGACCTCGACGAGCTTCGGCCCGAGCGCCGAGCGCAGGCGGCCGCGATCGGCGGTCGCGTCGCGCAGCGTGGCCGTACGTCGCCAGGAGCCGCCGCCGACGAGTCGGGCCGAGAGCGCGACCTTGCGGAACGGCCGTCCTGCCCGCTCGGGCCGTGCGACCAGCCGTTCGAGGAGGGCCGCGAAGGCCCGGCGCAGGGTGATCTCGTTCGCGACCGCCTCGGGGAAGGAGAGCGTCTCGGCCAGCTCTGCCGCGGGCGATCGCCCCCGCACGCGTCTCTGGTTCACGCCACTCACGTGGCGCTCGCCGCCGTGCGCGAGGCTCCACGCCTGCTTCCCCTCCGGCCCGAGCCGCTCGGCGACCGCGGCGCCGGGGAGCCGGACGAGCTCCCCGATGCGACGCACGCCGAGGCCTTCCAGCTCGGCGTAGCGCTCGGTCTCGAGCGGCAGGAGCGAGAGGGGGAGCGGCTCG
>VGCB01000213.1 GCA_016870235.1 Actinomycetota bacterium
GAAAAGGACAATATCCCCTGGGCCACCGGCCTCCTCCCCACGAGGTCGACGATAACGCGGCAAGTGTTGCGCGTCAGCTTCGAATCGCTCCAAGATCGTTCCGGTTCCGGCGCCACGGAGGGCATCCCGGCCGGCGGGAACGCCCCCGACGCCCCTGCGAACGCCCGAGCCCCCTGCGCCCGCGCGCGCTTGGAGGCCCAAGAAGAGCGACCACGCGCCGGCTGCGCGGGCTGGGCGAGTGCGCCGCCAGGACGATGCTTGTGTTGAATCAACACAAGGCTCGCAGGGAGCGCTCGCGCCGGCTACGGGCGCGACCGAGGACGACGCAGCCCGCCGCCCAACACGGCCGGACGGCCCGTGCTCATGGTGTTGGAGCCTCTCACGCCGCGGGCGGGCTCGAGCGCCTTCACGAGCTGTCCGACGACCTCGTTCGCGGGCGTCGCGACACCGCGCTCCCGACCGAGTCGCGCGATCTCGAGGCAGAACGCGTCGATCTCCGTCCGGCGCCCGAGCGCGACGTCGACGGCCATCGACGGCGGGTGCTTGCCGACGGTCGCGAACGTGTGGGCCGCGTGCTCGTGGATCTCATCGCGGTCGAGGGCGACGCCGGACGCCTGCCCGACCGCGACGATCTCGTCGATCATCCGCGTCAGGAGCCCCCGGGCGTCCGCGTCCTCGACGACGTCGCCGACCGTCGAGCGGAGGACGGCCCCGAGGGCGCCCATGCTGCCGGCGAGGCAGAGCTTGCGCCAGATCACGTAGTCGACGTCGTCGAGCGCCTCCGCCGGGAGGCCTGTCGCGGTCAGCTCGGCGCAGAGCGCGCGCACGCTCTCCGGCATCGCCGCCGCGGTCCGCGGCCGCCCGAACGACGTGAGGCTCTGCCCGGCGACGACACCGCGATTGGGGCGTACGCGGCCCGGCCCTGCCATCTCGGCGCCCACGGTCGTGGCGCCGGGCAGCACGCGATCGGCGCCGAGGACGGCCGCGAGCCTCGTGTCGTTGCCGAGCCCGTTCTGGACGGTGCCGATCCACGTGGCGTCGTCCGCGCAGAGCGCGGCGGATCGCGCCGCGTCGTCGGTCGCGTAGGACTTGGTCGCGACGAGGACGAACCGGGCCGACCCCACGGCGGCGGCGTCGGTGACGGCGGCGACGGCCACGGTCGACGAGGATCCGTCCGGGAGCTCGACGACGAGGCCGTCCCGGGCGACCGTCTCGACGTGCTCGCGCCAGACGTCGACGAGCGTCACGTCGTGCCCGGCCGCGGCGAGCTTCCAGGCGTACGTCGAGCCGATCGCGCCCGCGCCGACGACGGCGACCTTCATCGACGACCTGCGGTGAACCAGGCCATTGTGTGATCATGGGCCAACGCGAGCCGGACTGCAAAGACGACCGCGCCCGGGACGCGGCGCTGTAGTCTTCGCCAGCTGTTGACATGAGGTACTCGAGGCGGGAACGATGCGGCATGCGTCGGACGCGAAGGCGGCCGCGGTGACCGCGGGCCCTGACCTCGACCGGCTGAGCGAGCCGGTCGAGACGGATGCGCGCGAGCTCATCCTCGCCGCGGTCGCGAAGCTCGCCGCGCGGATGCTCGCGGTCCGCGACCCACGGGAGGTGATGCAGCCGGCGCTCGAGGAGTTCGGCGAGGCGATCGGCAGCGCGCAGGTCATGCTCCATCCGTTCCGCCGCGCGCGCGACGGCTATCGCCGGCTTCCCTGCACCGCCCTGTACTGCGCGCCGGGCCGCGAG
This sequence comes from Actinomycetota bacterium, assembly GCA_016870235.1. The sequence goes on from VGCB01000213.1 coordinate 1,747, forward strand.
GCGCGACTGCTCGAGCAGATCCTCTACCCGGTCACGTGTCACGCGCTGACGCAGCGTTGCGCCGAGATCCTGGAAGCCGGCGAGACGTGCCTCTGGGACGAGCTCCTCGACGAGACGACGCGAACGCACCTTGCCGGCACGGACACCCACCTTCCGGCGACGAGCTTCCCCATCTTCCTCCACGGCGAGCTCTGGGGCTCGCTCGGCGTCATCACTGCCGACCCCACGGCCGTCTTCACGACGGGCGAGCTCGACGCTCTCGGGCTCGCGGCCGGCCTCTTCTCCGCTGCGCTCGCGCGCGCCGAGGCGTCCGAGGAGCTCGATCGGCTCGATGCGATCATGCGCGCCGTCGCGCGCGTCGCGACCGAGTCGCTCGCCCTCGGCGACCCGTACGAGACGAGCCGGCGCCTCGTCGTCGAGCTGACGGCCGCGACCGACCGCCCGATCGTCTCCGTGTGCCGCGCGGTCCCCGGCGCGGCGATGATGGAGGTCGTCGCCCTCCACGGCGACTTCGACCCGACGAGCGCGACACTCGAGGACCGCGCGCTCTTCACGCAGGTGATCGAGGAGTATCGCCGGGGCAGGCACGTCGTGATCCGGCCGGACGACCTCACGCCCGACCAGCGGGCCGTCGTCCGCAAGGCCGGCACGATGGCGGACAGCCTGCTGGGAACGCCGATCGTCGTCGATGGGCACCTCTGGGGCCATGTCGTCGTCGCGGACGAGCCGGACTCGCGGCCGTACTCGGACTCCGAGATCGATGCGATCCGGATCGCCGCCGGCCTGGTCGTCGCGGCCGCGAAGCGCCAGGCGGCGGAAGTGGCGCTGCGCGAGAGCGAGTCGATGCTGATGCAGTCGCAGCAGCTGGAGGCGATCGGCCACCTCGCGGGCGGCGTCGCGCACGACTTCTCCAACACGCTGATGGCCGTCCGCGGCTTCGCGTCGCTGATCGAGGAGGGCAGCCACGACGCCGAGACACAGGTCTTCGCCCGCCACATCCTCGAGGTGACGGAGCGATCGACCGTGCTGCTCCGACGGCTACTCGATCTCGCGCGCGACAGCGGCGGAGATCCGGTCGTGGCGCGGATCGGCGAGCTGCTCGCGTCGCTCGAGTGCCTGCTCGCGGGCGCGCTCCCGCGCAACATCGCGATCGCGATCGACGTCGCGGACGACGCACCGGCGGTCGAGATCGACCCGAGCGTGTTCGAGCAGATCGTGCTCAACCTCGTCCTCAACGCGCGGGACGCGATGCCGGCGGGCGGCCGGCTCGCGATCGCCGCCAGGGCCGGCGAGAGCGGCCAGTGCGAGATCAGCGTCGCCGACACCGGCACCGGGATGGACGCCGAGGTGCTCGCGCGGATCTTCGATCCGTTCTTCACGACGAAGGATCGGACGAACGGGAGCGGCATCGGCCTCACCGTCGTCCGGGGCATCGTCACCCGGGCCGGGGGGACGATCACCGCGCGCTCCGAGGCCGGCGTGGGATCGACGTTCGTGCTCACGCTCCCCGCCGCGACGGCGGACGCCGTCGCCACCACCCCCTCTGCCGAGGCGCCCTCCGAGAGCCCCGACCTGCCGGCGCGCCGCGAGCGGATCCTCCTCGTCGAGGACGACGAGCGGCTGCGGACGGCGCTCTCGCTGCTGCTCGCGCGCCGTGGGTACGACGTGGTCGTCGCCCGGACGTCCGGGGAGGCGCTGCGCCTGATCGAGACCGGCGAGCGCTTCGACCTCCTGCTCGCCGACGTCGTCCTCCCCCACGAGGACGGGCGCCGGCTGACGCAGGAGGCACGCGCGCGCCAGCCCGGGATCGCGGTGCTGCTCATGTCCGCTGCGACCCGCCGGCCCGACGACGCGGCGTTGCCGCAGGTCGGCTTCGTCCCGAAGGTCGAGGCGATCTCGCAGCTGCTCAAGGCGATCGACGATCTGCTCGCGACACCGGCGGGCGCGCGCGAGCGTGACGGCGCTTCCGGCCCGCCAGCCTGAGGCGCACCTGCGCCTGGTCGCTGGCGGCGAGCCGGGTCGGCCCCTCGTCGTCGCGCACCGCGGCTCCTCGTGGGAGGAGACCGAGAACACCCTGCCGGCGTTCGAGCGGGCGATCGCCGACGGGGCCGACTACGTCGAGCTGGACGTGCGCGCGTCGGCCGACGGGGTCCTCGTCGTCTTCCACGATGCGTGGGTCGACCGCCTGACGCCGCTCACCGGACCGGTCGGACGCCACTCCGCCGCCGCGCTCACGGAGGTGGGCGTCCCGACGCTCGAGGAGGCGATCGAGCTGATGCGCGGTCGGGTGGGCGTGATGGCGGAGGTGAAGTCCGCGTGGGCCAACCGGCGACACGACCTCGCCCGGCGGACGGCGGCGCTCCTGAGCCCGGGCGACGCGATCCTCTCGTTCGAGCGGCGCGCGCTCCTCGAGGCGAGCGCCTCCCGCCCCGGGCTGCGGACGATGCAGCACGTCGGCCTCGGAACCTCGATCCGGGTCGCCGCCCGGTACGCGTGGGCGGTGGGCTTCGCCGACCGGCGGCTCACCTCGCGTGGGCTCGCGACTGCCAGGCGTCTCGGGCTCGCGACGGCGGTCTACACCGTCAACGACCCGGAGCGGATCCGCGAGCTCGCGGATCTCGGCGTCGACGCCGTCATCACCGACCGGCCGGCCCTGATGCGCGGCGTGCTGGCGGAGCGGACGTCCGAAGCGCGGCGCCGGGTCGGGCTCGCCGGCGAAGCGGGTGGCGGGAATCGAACCCGCATAACTAGCTTGGAAGGCTAGGGCTCTACCATTGAGCTACACCCGCGCTCCCGAGAGGGTAGCGCGGCTTTGGAGGCTCCAACAGCATGAGCACGGGCCGTCTGGCCGTGCTGCCGACTGTCGAGCGCCTTCACCCGCTCGGCCGGTGGTAGACCTGGCCGCACGGCAGCGGCGGCAGGTCGAACTCCCGCGAGCGGTCCTCGATGACGTAGTAGCCCTGGAGGAGACAGCCGACGTCGCGCGACTGCCGGTCGGCCGTGACCGAGCGGAACTCCGCCGTCTGCCTCCACACCGCCGCCGTCTCGTCGATCAAGCGCGCCTGCGCCGCCGTCCGCGCCGCGATCGCGCCGCTCGGGTCCCAGCTCCTCCAGGAGCGCAGGAGGCCGACGCCCACCGACGGGTCGGACCCGGCGCGCACGCCGATGCCGCTGTAGTAGAGGTTCCAGACGAGGTTGCTGTACTTCGCCGGTGCGTCGGTCGCGACGATCGCGGCGCCCGTCCACGGCTGGCCGTTCAGCCGGTACTCGAACCGGAACAGCGCCGACGAGGTGAACGTCGGGAAGACGGCGTCGTGGACGATGCCGAGGATCCGGACGTCCGTCATCCCGGCTGCTATCTGCGGCAGGACCCTCGTGAGGGCGGTCGCGGCGTCCATGTAGGGCATTGCGAGCGTTCCGGGTGGGAGCGGGCCGGGCGCGGACTCCGGCACGACGATGTTCACCGAGTAACCGAACACGAACCCCCCGCCGGGGCCGGATCCCTGGATGGCGCCGCTGTCGTTCCCCTCCACCGTCCAACCGCGGCCCGTCGGGACGAGCGCCCGCGAGCTTCCGCCCGGCCCGGTGAACTGCCCGAGCGGCATCGCCCGCGTCGGCTGACCCACGCCCTGAAGCGGCGCGCGGAGCGCGACGCCGCCGCGGGCCGAGAGTGCGATCGAGCGCAGCGTCTCGAGCGCGAGCGGGCCCGAGACAGTCGACCGGCTCGCCGTGATCAGGAGCGCCGTCCCGCTTCGCCTGACGACGACCGCCTCGCGGTGCGAGCCGGCGTCGATCTGGGCCGCCGCTTCCGCGGCGCCGCCGCCCCGGAAGACGACCTGCCCGCCGACCTGGGAGAGGAGCGCACCGACATACGCGTCG
>VGCB01000214.1 GCA_016870235.1 Actinomycetota bacterium
GGCGTCCTCCTCGCGGCCGGCGGGTTCGCCCGCGACGGCGCCTTCCGCCGCCTCCACCAGCCCGCGGGCGACGAGTGGTCGTCGGCGGGTCGCGGCGACACCGGGGATCTCGTGAAGCTCGGGATCGGCCTCGGCGCCGACACCGCCCTGATGGACGACGCGTGGTGGGGCCCCGCGTTCGTCTCGCCCGAGGGCGCTCGGCAGTTCTCCGTCTGGGAGCGCTCGATGCCCGGCGCGATCATCGTCGACCAGTCGGGTGAGCGGTTCGTCAACGAGTCGGCCTCGTACGTCGACGTCGGCCACGCGATCCTCGAGCGCGACCGGCTGACGCCGGCGATCCCCTCCTGGTTGATCATGGACGCCCGGCACCGCCGCCGCTACGCGTTCGGGGCGTTCCCGCCCGGCCGCACGCCGAAGGCCGCGATCGGCTCCGGATTCGTCGTCAAGGCCGGGTCGATCGCCGCGCTCGCGGCCGCGACGGGCATCGACGGGGACGGGCTGCGCCGCACGATCGACCGCTTCAACGGCTTCGCGCGCACGGGCGTCGACGAGGACTTCCGGCGCGGGTCGAACGTCTACGACACCTACTACGGCGACCCGCGCGTGCGGCCGAATCCGAACCTCGGGCCGATCGGGAACGCGCCCTTCTGGGCGGTGAAGGTCTTCCCCGGCGACCTCGGCACCAAGGGCGGGCTCGTCACCGACGTCGACGGCCGCGTCCTCCGGCCCGACGGCTCGGCGATCGGCGGTCTCTACGCGGCCGGGAACACGACGGCGACGGTGATGGGGCGGACGTATCCGGGGCCGGGCGGAACGCTCGGGCCGGCGCTCGTGTTCGCGTACCGCGCTGCGCGCGCGATGGCCGAGACCGGGTAGCGGCTGGCAGACTCGGTGGCGTGCTCGATCCCGCTGCCGTCGTGCGCACGTTCTTCGAGCGGATGCAGGAGCGCGCATGGGACGCCGCCGCGGAGCTCGTCTCTGGAGCCGCGCAGATCCGCTTCAGCGAAACCGGGGAGCGGTTCGACGGCGACGGCTTCCTGCGGATGAACCGCGACTACCCCGAGGGGTGGTCGCTGCGCGTCGTCGACGTGATCGCGGACGGCGACCGTGTCGCCGCCCAGGTCCGGGTCGAGCAGGACGGGACGAACTTCTGGTGCGCGGGGTTCTACACCGTCCGCGACGGCGCCATCGTCGCGGGCGTCGAGCACTGGGTGACCGAGGGGGCGACCGCGCCGCCGGCCTGGCGCCGGCCGTACACGGTCCGTTAGGGACACGGCTACCGGCAATACGGGAAACGATCGCTCAGAGACGCCCTGCGACCTACCGTTTCCGTCACGACGAGCGGGGCGTGGGCTCGAGGATCACGATCGGGATCTCGCGCGCCGTGCGCTCCTGGTACTCCTCGTACGTGGGGTAGACCTCGTTCATCAAGGCCCAGAGCCGCGGGCGCTCCTCCGCCGTCGCCGTCCGCGCGCGGACCGGGATGCGCTCCGCCTTCACCTGGATCTCGGCCTCCGGGTGGGCTTCCAGGTTGCGGTACCAGTAGGGGTTCTCGGTCGCGCCGCCGAGGGAGGCGACGAGCAGGTAGTCGGCGCCGTCGCGCCCGAACATCAGTGGCACGCTCCGCTTCTCGCCGCTCCGCCAGCCCGTGGTCGTCAGGACCAGGATCGGCGCGCCGCGGAAGACGTAGCCCTCCTCGCCGTCCGAGTCGAGGTACTGGCGAAGGTGATCCTTGCAGGTGCGGCGGACGATCTCGTTCCGTTCCGCCTCGGCTCTCACGGTCATCGCGTCTCCTCTCGTTCTCGGGTCACCCGCCGGCAGGCGGCGTGTCGCCGGCGAGGCGCCAGGGCTCGGTCTCGTCCCAGAACTCCTCGAGCCCCGGCGGCAGGCGGTCGAGCTGGACGCGGGGGCGCACGACCGAGGCGATCTCGCGGAGCGCCTCGACCGGGGCCGCCACCGCCGCCCAGTCCTGGTCCCACGCCCCGCGCGCGGCTCGGAGTCGGGCAAGGAGCGTGGGCGCGTCCGTCCAATGCTCACGGCGCGCGCGCGGCGCGCCGAGCGAGGCAGGTGCCGTCGCTGCGTCCTGCCAGGCGCGCTGGAGATCGGCGTCGTCTTCAGAGGTGTCCGCGAGGTAGCCGAGCCCGCGGGGGAACGCCTGCTCGCGTCCGCCGCCTGCGACCCAGAGCTCGAGCCGCGCCTGCGCCGGAGCCGGGGTCACACGCACCCTCCGCTCCGGGTTGTGGACGTTCTGGTCGAGGCCGGCCGGCACCGTCCAGTGCCGGCCCTCGAAGCGGAACGGGCGAGCCGCGAACGAGAGCCGGAGGAGGTCGAGCACCTCGCCGTAGACGTCCTCACGTCCCGGCGCGGGCCGCACTGCGAGGATCACCCGCCCGCCGCTCGCGACGTCGACGACCGCCGCCTCCTCGGCCAGCTGGATCGGGTGCCGATCGCCGCCGTCGACGAGGGCGGCGAGACGGGTGTCCGGCACGCGGGCGGCGACGGCGGCCGCGACGACGAGCGGGGCCGGGAGCGTCTCGGACGCGGTCAGCAGCACGCCGTCGAGGCCCGCGGCATGGGTCGCCTCCGCGAGGCGGAGGACGTGGTCGAGCGACCGCGCCTCGACCGGCTCGATCAGGAATCTCACGTCGCCCCCTCGAGGAGCGGCGCGACCTCCTCGGCCAGCCGGTGGATCTGCTCGAGCAGCTCGGCCTGCGAGTGGAAGTCGTAGTCGACGCGGAGCACGAACACCTCGACCCCGGCGGCGACATCGGCGCGCAGACGCGCCGCGATCTCCTCCGGCGTCCCGATCAGCGCGGCGCGGAGCGTGCGATCGCGCTGACGGGCGAGCTGGTCCGGGTTCTCGAACCCGACCGTGCCCTTCAGCACCCACCAGGCGCCGGCCTCCTCCAGGTAGTGCGCAGCGATGCGCTCACGTGCACGGTCGGCCGCTCGCCCGTCGGCGGCGACCCACGTGTCGCGCATGATCCCGATCGTGCCGCGGCCTCCGAGCGAGCGGTACTCGTCGAGGATCGGCGCCAGCTCGTGCGTGTAGATGGTCTGCGGCAGCACCAGGCTGTGCCCACGGCGGGCGGCCCGCTCGAGCGTCGGCGTCGCCATGCCGCCGAGCCAGATGCGGTCGACGAGCCCCTCGACCGCGGGCAGGATCTCCTCCTCCAGCCGCCGCCCGCGGCGGTCGCGGCGAAGACCGAGCGCGTCGAACTCGGCGTCGCGATGTCCGAGGCCGAGCCCAAGCTCGACCCGGCCGCCCGACAGCTGCTGCAGCGTCGCCACGTTCCGCGCCAGCCCGGCCGGGTCGTGCTGTGCACCGACGAGCATCGCCTGCCCGAGCCGGATGCGGGTCGTCCGCGCCGCCACCAGTGCCTCGGCGTGAAGCAAGGCCGGGCAGTAGCCGTCGTACCAGAGCCGGTGCTCCGCCAGCCAGATCCCATGGAAGCCGAGCCGATCCGCCAGCTCCGCGGCCTCGACGAGCTCGCGGTAGAGCACGGTCGGATGCGTCGGCCGCGCCGCCGTCGACTGCATCCCGAACAACCCGACCCCGATCCGCTCGATCAGCGCTCTCGCTCCCGGCCCTGTGCGAACCCTGCAAACTGCACACCTGTCTGGGGCACCCCAACCCACCACCCACTATTCATTCTAGTCTGTTGTCACGGGCTACTGTTCTCCAAAAGAGCAACAGTTCGTCCACAATCATCCGGTCATTCGAGCCCGAGCTCGTGCATGAGGGCTTCACGGAGCCGGAACTTCTGGATCTTCGTCGCCGACATCGGCCACTCGTCGACGAACCGGACGTGCCGTGGGATCTTGAAGCTCGAGATCTGCCCCGTGCAGAAGGCGATCAGCTCGTCCTCGGTCGCCGTGGCGCTGGGCGCGAGCTCGACGAAGGCCGCAGGCACCTCCGCATAGCGCGCGTCGGGGATGGCCACGACCTGCGCGAGCTTGACCGCCGGATGGGTGCCGAGGAAGTCCTCGATCTCGAGCGCGGCGACGTTCTCGCCGCCGACCTTCAGCATGTCCTTGGAGCGGCCCACGTAGGCGATGCGACCGGCCTCGTCCATGCGGCCGAGGTCGCCGGTGTGGAACCAGCCGCCGCGCCAGGCCTCGGCGGTCTTCTCCGGATCCTTGTAGTAGCTCTCCGAGCAGGCCGACCCGCGCAGGACGATCTCCCCCACCTCACCGACCGGCAGCTCCTCGTCGGTCTCGGGGTCGACGACCCTGACCTGCGTGCAGCGGAGCGGCGGGCCGCCCGTCGAGATGCGCGCCTCGAGCGGGTCGTCGAGCCGGCCGAACGAGACGCAGCCGCCGCCCTCGGTGATCCCGTAGGGGGCGACGAGGATTGCGTTCTCGAAGCGCGACTGGACGTCGCGCAGCGCCTCGGGCGTGCCGATCGCGTTGACCGCACGGATCCGGGAGAGGTCGGTGGTGGCGAAGTCGGGATGGTGGATCAGGTCCTGGACGAAGGTGGGAAAGGTCGGGTAGCACCACGTCGCCCCGTGCTCGTCCATCAGCCGGAGCCCCGCCGCGGGATCCCAGTGGGTCTGGGTGAGGAACGTCGCTCCGCCCCAGAAGACGGTCAGCATCAGCTCGAGCCCGGCGAGGTGGTACATCGGCAGCGGGTCCCAGAAGACGTCGGCGTCGGAGATCTCGAACCGCTCGGCGATCGCCGTCGCCGCCTGCACGATCGCCTCGTGCGTGAACGGGCAGCCCTTCGGGTTCGCGGTCGTCCCGGACGTGTACATCATCACGGCCTCCTCGCGAAGGCGGACGACACGGCGGGCGTCGTCGACCTCGGCCTCGGCTACCTGCTCCGCAGCCTCGACGAACGCGGCGCGGTCGACGTACCCCTCGCGCGAGGAGGCACCGAGGAGGATCCGACGCCGGAAACGCGGTGGCAGCCCGCCCGCGGTCGAGTCGGCGAGGAGCTGCGCGAAGTCGACGAAGTCGGCGACGAGATCGGTGGTGACGACGGCGACGAGATCGGCGTCCTCGAGGACGTGCGACAGCTCGCGCACCTTGAACCGCGCGTTGATCGTGAGGACGGGGATGCCGGCGAACGCGGCGCCGAACACCGTCTCGACGAAGTCGAGGCAGTTCGGCATCAGCAGGCCGATCCGCTCGCCGGGCCGGATTCCGAGGCCGAGAAGCGAGCGGGCCGAGCGCCGGGCTCCCTCGTACAGCTCGGCGTAGGTTCGCCGGAGGTCGGGGAAGACGAGCGCGTCCCGATCAGGCCAGCGGGTGGCGGCCCGGGCGAGGACGTCGCCCATCGTCGCCACCTCCACGTAGGCGGCCGGGCCCCTCATGCCGGAGCGAGACCGCGGACGGAGGGAAGCAGGCTGGTCGAGAAGTCGCCGTCGACGACGAGGTTGACGCCCGTGACGTCGCTCGCGTCCGGCCCGGCGAGGAAGGCGATCGCCGCCGCGACCTCCTCCGGGTCGGCGATCCGGCGGAGCGGCAGGAGCGCCGCACGCTGCGCCTTGCGCTCGAGGTCGTCGTGGGCGTCGACGATGCCCGCGTTCGAGACCAGGGCATCGAGGCCGCCGAGCCGCTCGTGGGCCGCGGCCGCGACGGCGGCGAGCCGGGCCG
>VGCB01000215.1 GCA_016870235.1 Actinomycetota bacterium
ATCGCGACTACGCCTGGCAAGCCGCTGCAACTCACGGCCCTCCGCATCCGAAATCGATCGCACGAACACCACCGGCAACCCCCAGCCTGAGACGGTTGCCAGTCGATTCGAGATCAGCAACCCGGTCCCTGCCCCAAAACCGCGACCACATTCGCTGAAGGGGCACTAGGCGACCTCGCCCCGCTCCGGCGCGGGCTCCTGGTGCGGCTCCGTCGGCAGGAACTCCACCTCGATCCGGCCGATGCGCGACCCCTCGATCTCGAGCACGGTGAGCCGCAGCCCGTTCTCGCGCACCTCGTCCCCGGGCTCGGCGGCGCGGCCGAGACGGTCGAAGATGAAGCCGCCGATCGTGTGGTAGTCCTCGTGCTCGACGCTCTGCTTGAACTCCTCGTTGAAGTCGTCGATCGTGAACGTCCCGTCGATCCGGATCGTCGTCTCGTCGACGCGCTCGACCGACTCGTCGGGCAGGTCGAACTCGTCCTCGATGTCGCCGACGATCTCCTCGACGAGGTCCTCGAGCGTCACGATCCCCATCGTCGAGCCGTACTCGTCGACGACGATCGCCATGTGCTGGCTCGTCTTGCGGAACTCCGCGAGCAGCGCGCCGAGGTCCTTGGTCTCCGGCACGACGTATGCGGGCCTGAGGAGCTCCGACAGCTCCACGTCGGCGATCGCGCTGTCGTGGAGCGCCGAGACGAGGTCGCGGACGTGGAGGATGCCGCAGATGTCGTCCACCGACTCGCGGTAGACGGGGTAGCGCGTGTACGGCGAGTCGAGCACCGCCCGCAGCGCCTCCTCGGGAGCCATCTCGATCGAGATCGCGGTCATCTCCGGCCGCGGCACCATCACGTCCGCCGCCTCCTTCTCGGCGAAGTCGAAGACCTTGTAGAGCATCTCCTCCTCCGCGGTCTCGATCTCGCCCACGTCCTCGGCCGCCGCCACCGACTGCCGGATGTCCTCGCGCGTGAACGCGATCATCCCGGCCGGGGCGGGCTTGATCCGGAAGGCGCGGAGGACGACGTTGGCGGTCGACTGGAGGAGCCACACGAGCGGCGTCATCGCCCGGGCCATCACGTCGAGCGGAACGGCGAAGACGAGCGCGATGCGCTCCGCCTTCTGCAGGGCGAGCGCCTTCGGCACGAGCTCGCCGAGAGCGACGGAGAGGTAGGTGAGGACGATGAACGAGATCACGAACGCGACCCCTCGCGGCAGGAAGTCGAAGAACCGCGAGAAGAGCGGCTCGCCGACGGCGCCGAGCGCGATCCCGAAGACCGTGATCCCGACCTGGATCGCGCCGATGAACCGCACCGGATCGTCGAGGAGGCGGAGGGCCCTGCGGGCGGAGCGACTGCCGCGCTCCGCGCGCTCCTCGAGCCGGCCGCGCCGGGCCGTGACGAGCGCATACTCGGCAGCGACGAAGATGGCGTTGCCCAGCACGAGCCCGAGCACCGCAAGGAGACGACCTGCGTCGCTCACGCAAGCCTCAGGCGGAAAACAGAGAGCGCCCCGTCCAGGGCGCCGGTACTTGGCGGAAGCTCGCCGTCCACTCGGTCCGTGAGTATAGGAGACAACGAGGACAGTCCGACAGCCAACGCGATCTCCTTATGCGCACCATAAGCAATCCTCATGCTCTGATAGGCTGCCGACGATGACCGCTGACGTCAGCACGCTCACCGGCGCGACCGACGTCGAGTCCCTCGACGCGCATGCGGTCGTCGGGCTCATGGTCGAGCGCCTCCACCCGCGCCTGGCGCTCGCCTGCTCCTTCCAGAAAGAGGAGGCGGTGCTGATCGACATCCTGCTCGAGCAGCAGCCCGACGCCGCCGTCTTCGCCATCGACACCCACGTCCTCTTCCCCGAGACCTACGCCGTCTGGCGCGCGATCGAGCGCCGCTACGGGATCGAGGTGCAGGCGGTGGAGGGCCCTTCGCTCGGGCGCCAGGCCGCCGCGCACGGCGACGCCCTCTGGGAGCGGAACCCCTCGCTCTGTTGCGCGATCCGCAAGGTCGGGCCGCTGGGAGCCGCGCTCTCGGGCCTCGACGGGTGGATCACCGGGGTTCGCCGCGATCAGTCGCCGACGCGCGCCGGGACGCCGAAGATCGGCTGGGACGAGCGACACGAGCTGTGGAAGGCGGCCCCGCTGGCAGACTGGTCCGATGCCGACGTGTGGGCCTACATCGAGAAGCGCGACCTGCCGGTGAACGAGCTCCACGCCCGCGGCTACGCATCGATCGGCTGCGTCCACTGCACGGCTCCCGGCACCGGCCGCGAGGGACGCTGGGCCGGCACGGACAAGACCGAGTGCGGGCTCCACGCATGAGCTCGACGCGCGACCTGATCCATCTCTCGCACCTCGACGCGCTCGAGGCCGAGGCCGTGCACATCATGCGCGAGGTCGCAGCGGAGCTCGAGCGGCCGGTGCTCCTCTTCTCCGGCGGCAAGGACTCGATCGTCCTCCTCCGCCTCGCCGAGAAGGCGTTCAGGCCCGGCGGGTTCCCGTTCCCACTGATGCACGTCGACACGGGGCACAACTTCCCCGAGGTGATCGAGTTCCGCGACCGGCGGGTGGCGGAGCTCGGCGAGCGGCTCGTCGTCGCATCGGTGCAGGAGTCGATCGACAGGGGGCGGGTCGCGGAGCAGACGGGGCCGCGCGCGTCGCGGAACCAGCTCCAGACGACGACGCTCCTCGACGCGATGGAGGAGCACGGGTTCGACGCGGCGATCGGCGGCGCGCGCCGCGACGAGGAGCGCTCGCGGGCGAAGGAGCGCATCTTCTCGTTCCGCGACGACTTCGGTCAGTGGGACCCGCGCGCACAGCGGCCGGAGCTCTGGAACCTCTACAACGGCCGCATCCGCAAGGGCGAGCAGGTGCGGGTCTTCCCGATCTCGAACTGGACCGAGCTCGACGTCTGGCAGTACGTGGCGCGCGAGGCCCTCGAGCTGCCCACGATCTACTACGCGCACGAGCGAAGCGTGTTCCAGCGCGACGGCATGCTGTACGCCGCCTCCGAGGTGGTCGAGCGGTACGAGCACGAGACCCCCTTCGACGAGTGGGTGCGGTTCCGCACCGTCGGCGACATGAGCTGCACCGGCGCCGTGCGCTCGCGCGCGACGACCCTCGAGGACGTCGTCGCCGAGATCGCGTCGACCCGGGTCACCGAGCGCGGCGAGACGCGCGCCGACGACCGCGTCACCGAGGCGGCGATGGAAGACCGCAAGCGCCAGGGCTACTTCTGATGGCCGTCGACCTCGACCTGGCGAAGCTCCTGACCGGCGACCTCGCCGCGTCCGAGCTCGTGCGGCTCGTCACCTGCGGCTCGGTCGACGACGGCAAGTCGACGCTGATCGGCCGCCTGCTCTACGACACGAAGCAGGTGTTCGTCGACCAGCTCGAGCACGTCGAGGAGACGAGCGAGCGCCGCGGCGACGGCTACGTCAACTTGGCGCTGCTGACCGACGGCCTCCGCGCCGAGCGCGAGCAGGGGATCACGATCGACGTCGCGTACCGCTCGTTCGTGACCGCCCGCCGGCGGTTCCAGCTCGCCGACGCACCCGGGCACGTCCAGTACACGCGCAACATGGTCACCGGGGCGTCGACCGCCGACGTCGCGATCGTCCTCGTCGATGCCCGCAAGGGCGTGATCGAGCAGACCCGGCGCCACACGTACATCGCCTCGATGCTCGGCATCCCGCACATCGCGTTCGCCGTCAACAAGATGGACCTCGTCGAGTTCGACGAGGCGCGATTCGAGGAGATCGAGTCGGAGCTCCGCGACCTCTCGACCCGCCTCGGCGTCCGCGACGAGGTCGCGATCCCGATCGCCGCGCTGCACGGCGACAACGTCGTCGAGCCGTCCGAACGGATGCCGTGGTGGCAGGGTGAGACGCTCCTCGAGCACCTCGAGGCGATCGAGGTCGCCGCGGATCGCGACCTCGACCACCGTCGCTTCCCCGTGCAGTGGGTCGTCCGGCCGATGTCCGACGAGCACCACGACTACCGCGGCTATGCGGGCCAGGTGGCAGGCGGCGCCTGGCATCCCGGCGACGACGTGCTCGTGCTCCCGTCCGGCCACCGCTCACGGGTCGCCGCCGTGGAGACGCTCGACGGCCCCCTGGAGGCGGCCGTCCCGGGCATGTCCGTCGTCTTGCGGATCGAGGACCAGATCGACATCGGGCGCGGCGACATGCTCGTCGACCCGGCCGAGCCGCCGATCGCCGCACGCACTGTCGCGGCTCGCGTGTGCTGGATGAGCGAGACGCCCGTCCAGGTCGGGGCCCGGCTCGCGGTCAAGCACACGACCCGATGGGCCCGCGCGGTCCTCGACCGGATCGAGTCGAAGCTCGACGTCGAGACCCTCGAGGACGTCCCCGCCGACGGGCTCGCCCTCAACGACCTCGCGCTCGTCCACCTGCGCCTGTCGGCGCCGATCATGGTCGACCCGTACGCGGGGAATCGCACGACGGGTGCGTTCGTCCTCGTCGACGAGGCGACGAACAACACCGTCGCCGCCGGCATGGTCGTCTCCGCGGAGACCTGAGCGCGTTGGTGTTGTGGGCGCGCCGCCCGCGCGCCCACAACACCGTCGTTGCAGCTCAGCGGATCCGCACGGGGCCCGCGCCGGCGGTCGCGAGCGTCTCGGTGCCGCCGAAGAGGCAGACGACCCCGTCCAGGCGCTCCTCGCGGAGACGGAGGACGGCGCTGAACCGACCCGTCTGCGGGTCGACGCCGGCGAGAGCGGCGAGATCGGCACGGAACCGGCCGCTCTCGGTTCCCTCGACCAGGACGGTGAGCCCGCGCTGGAGCTTCTCGACGGCGAGCACGCCGTCGACCCGCACGGTCGAGCCCCGCCGCCGCGCCCGGCAGCTCACCTTGGCCGGGTCGACCACGCGCGACTCGATGCGGACGCCGCCCAGCGGCTTGAACTCGAGGTGCTCCTGCAGGCCCGGCGGGTTGAGCGGGTTGGTCAGCTCACGCTCGTACCGGGCGTCGATGTCGACCCAGTAGATGCTCCCGGCCGGCGGGCTCGGCGCAGATCCGCCGGGCTCGATGGCGACCGGAATCGTCCTCTCCTCGCCCGGGAGGAGGTCGACGTCGAGCTGGCCGCCGTTGACGTCGACCGCCCACCCCTCCGGCACCTGCGGGTCGTACGTGAGCCGGAAGTGCTTCTTGTTCGCGGTGTCGTCGTTCCGGAGCGTGAACGAGCTCTTGTAGGCCGGCGCCCCCGGGGACGACGGCTCGACGGCCTGGAAGTAGTCGATGTTCTCCTGCTCGTCGGTGCCGTCCTGGTTGCCCAGCACGGTCTCCGAGGCGACGGCGTCGATCCGCACCCGCACACAGGTGTGGAAGTAGAAGTCGCCGGCGGCGATCTGAGCAGGGGTCGGCTGGAACGCGGGCACGTAGTCGACGTACACGTCGACGTAGCTGCCGGGCGCGATCGCGGCCAGCCCCGGGAACGTCGTCTTGTCGACCGAGCCGAGCAACGTGAAGCCGTTGGCGCCGTTGATGCCCCGGCCCTCGGGATCGGTGCGGTCGAAGTGGACGACGACGTCGGTCGCCGTGGTCGTCCCGAGGTTCCGCACCC
>VGCB01000216.1 GCA_016870235.1 Actinomycetota bacterium
CCAGCTCTGACGCCCTCCCCGCGCCACTCCGCCTGATCGGGCGCGAGCGCCCGCTCGCGAAGCACGCGTCCGGCTGAAGCCGGACGCGGTGAGCAGCGGATGCGCCTACGCTCCCCGCGCGCTCCCTCAATCGGGGCTTCACGCAGACGTAAGAAACGGGCAAGGTGTTTGGCCTACAACGAGAGGAGGACATCGACCGGACGCCGGTCGATCGAACCGGACGCGGCGCGAGGGAGAAGGAGGGAAGATGGACGATCGCACGATCGGACGGGCAGCGTTTCTCGGGCTCCTCGGCGCAGGCGTCGCCGGGCTCTTCGTCACGCGCGACGTCGGCAACACGCTCGGCCGCCTCCTTCCCGACGGCCCCGCGTTCATCCCCGGCTCGTCGGGGTGGCGGATCTACACGATCGGGAACGGCCTGCCCCGCATCGACCTCGCGCGGTACCGGCTGCGGATCGACGGCGCCGTCGAGCGGCCCGTCACGCTCACGCTCGGCGACCTCCGGAGGCTGCCGGCCGCGAGCAGACGTCCGACTTCCACTGCGTCACCGGCTGGTCGGTGGAGGACGTGCGCTGGAAGGGCGTGCGGTTCGCCGACCTGCTGGCGATCGCCCGTCCGCTTCCGGGCGCGAAGTCGCTGCGGTTCGTCTCCGAGGAGGTGCCGTACGACGACTCGCTGACGCTCGCGCAGGCGGCCGTCCCCGACGCGATGCTCGCGTACGAGATGGACGGGAAGCCGCTGTCGAAGCCGCACGGCGCGCCGGCCCGCGTCGTCATGCCCCGCATGTACGGCTACAAGAGCGTCAAGTGGGTGAGCCGCATCGAGGTCCGCCGGGACGTCGTTCCGGGGTTCTGGGAGCAGCGCGGCTACGACGCCGACGCCTGGGTCGAGAAGTCGAATGGCATCGGCGTCTGAGCGGGGCAGCGGGGAGCCCTCCCCGTCCGAGCTCGGTCGGCCGGCGTCCGCCGCACGCCCGCGTCCTGCCCGGGTCGTGCGCTTCACGCGCACCGAGCGCGCGCTGCACTGGATTCACGCCGCGGCCTTCCTCGTCATGTTGGCGACGGGGCTCGTCCTCTACCTGCCCGATCTCGCCGCCGAGATCGGCCGCCGCAACCTCGTCAAGAACGTCCACATCTGGACGGCCGTGGCCTGGGCGGCGCTGATCGTCGCGATCGTCGTGCTCGGCGACCGCCGGGGCCTGGCCTCCGCCTGGCGCGAGGTGCAGACGATCGACCGCGACGACCGTCGCTGGCTCGCCCGCGCCGGCCGCGCGCCCCAGGGCCGCTTCAACGCCGGGCAGAAGCTGAACACGATCCTCACGGCCGCGTTCGCCATCCTGCTCGCGGTCTCCGGCTTCTTCCTCTGGCTCGGCGAGCGCGACCACACGTTCATGCTCGACGGCGCCGGCACGCTCCACATCGCACTCACGTGGGCGTCGATCGCGCTCCTCGTCGGCCACCTCTACCTTGCGATCGTGCACCCGACGACCCGGCACGCGCTCCGCGGGATCACCCGGGGCACGGTTCGCGAGGACTGGGCGCTGCGTCATCATCCGAAGTGGAAGCCGGAGAGGGAGAGCCGTTGAGCACCGTCCTCGTCGTCGACGACGAGCCGATCGTCCGCGAGGTCATCGTCAAGTACCTCGAGCGCGACGGCCACGCGACCCTGGAGGCCGCCGACGGCGACACGGCCCGGACGCTCCTCGAGGGCAGCCGCGCGGGCCCGTACCCCGACCTCGTGGTGCTCGACGTCATGCTCCCCGGCATCGGCGGGCTCGAGCTCTGCCGCTGGATCCGCGCGCGGTCGGAGCTGCCCGTGATCCTCCTCACCGCCCGCGGCGAGGAGTCCGACCGCATCGTCGGGCTCGAGCTCGGCGCCGACGACTACGTGACGAAGCCCTTCTCCCCCCGGGAGGTCGCAGCCCGTGTCCGCACCGTGCTCCGACGCTCACGGCCGGCCGACGAGACCACCGAGCGCCTCGCCTTCGGCGACGTCGTCGTCGACCCCGGGACGCGCGAGGTGACGCGGGCGGGGGGCCCGATCCAGCTGACAGCCCGTGAGTTCGACCTCCTCTGCTTCCTGGCCCGGCATCCCCGGAAGGTGTTCTCGCGCGATCAGCTGATGAGCCGCGTGGGGCTACGCCGCGGCGGTCGACACGGGCACCGTCACCGTGCACGTCCGGCGGCTGCGCGAGAAGATCGAGGCCGATCCCTCCAGTCCCGCGCACCTGCAGACCGTGTGGGGTGTCGGCTACCGGTTCGTGCCGTGATCGCGGAGGCCGTCGTCATCGGCGCGGCGACGCTGGGGGTGGGCCTGGCGGCCGCGAGCGGCCTCCGACTGATGCCGTCGGTGAGGACGCAGCTGTCGGGCCTCGCCGTGCTCGCCGTCGGGCTTCCTCTCGCCTCCGTCCTCTTCTCGGGGTGGGTGATGTTCCACATGGGGGCGGACGTCAAGATCCTCGCGGTCTCCGCGGCCTCGGCCGCCGTCGCCCTGGTGGGGGCGCTCATGCTCGCGCGGTCCATCGTCCGTCCGCTCGAGCGGCTCGGGCTGACGGCCCGTTCGCTCGCCGGCGGCAACCTCGGCGCCCGCGCCGACCAGGACGGCCCGCGGGAGGTGGCGCAGCTCGCCGGCGCGATCAACACGATGGCGTCCGATCTCGAGCGCCTCTTCGACGCTCGCCGCGAGTTGATCGCGTGGGCGAGCCACGACCTCCGGACGCCCCTCGCCAACATGCAGGCGATGCTCGAGGCGATCGACGACGGCCTCGCCGAGCCCGACTACTACGTGCCCGCGCTCCACGACCAGGTGCGGACGCTGGCGATCCTCGTCGACGACCTGTTCGAGCTGGCGCAGATCGACGCCGGCGCCCTGCGGCTCGAGCTCGCCGTCGCCCCGCTCGACGCGCTCGTCGAGTCCTGCGTGCGGGGCGTCGAAGCGGAGGCGCGCGCGAAGGGGATCGCGCTCGAGACCCGGCTCGACGCATCGGCGCCGACCGCGACGATCGCCGTCGACAAGATCCAGCGCGTCATCCTCAACCTGCTGACGAACGCGCTCCGCCACACGCCGTCCGACGGCACGGTCGCCGTCCACGGCGAGCGCCGCGGCGACGAGATCACCGTCACTGTCGAGGACACGGGCGACGGGGTCTCCGCCGCCGAGCGCTCGCGCATGTTCGAGCGGTTCTGGCGGGCCGATCGCTCCCGCACGTCTCCGGGCGCGGGCCTCGGGCTCGCGATCGCACGCGGCCTCGTGGAGGCGCACGGCGGCCGCATCTGGGCGGAGGGCCGGCGCGAGGGCGGGACGCGCGTCTCGTTCACGCTGCCGGCGGACACGCGCCGGGCCGGGACGGCCGGGGCCGCCTGACTGCGGCTCGACCGCGGGCACGACCCGCGGTCGGCCCGGATCGGGCCGACTGCCCGGTCGCGCCTGCGCGGTCGTTAAGAAGCTCTATCGCGGCGGCCGTGCGCCCGGGATGCCGAGATCCCAACCGGTGCCACGGCGGCAGCGCGCCGCGTTCCAGTACCTCTCGGGCGCGGTGTCGCGCGTCTCGGCGAGTGCCCGGGCGGCGAGCCGGTCTGCCTTTGCCGGCGACAGGCCGAGCGCGCGCCCGGCCCGCCCGACGAGCTGGAGCGCCAGGCAGTTGGTCTCGGCCTCGTCGCGAACGCCGTAGGAGTGAATCGCCTCGTGGCAATTCTCGGTCTCCCGGACGGACGTGTCTCCGAGGCCGACGTCGAGCGGGTGCTCGGTCTCGCCCGCGAGCGGATGCGGCTCGGCTTCACCGTGACCCACCGGCGGGCACCGTCGCTTACGGGCACCTCGATGGACGGGGGCCTGCTCGCGACCGACGCCGGCGCCTGGAGCGGAGCTCCCAGCGCCTTCGACTATCGATGGTCGCGTTGCGCGCCCGACGGCAGCTGCCAACGCATCGCCGGCGCGCGACTGGCGTCCTATGACCCACGTCCCGCCGATGTCGGCTACCGGCTTCGAGTGGATGTCACCGCCTCGAACACGGTGAGCTCGCTCACGGTGTCGTCTCGACTCTCGCCCGTGATCCGCTGACAGCCGCTATCTCGGGACGTGTCGGGCGAGAAATCGCTCGAGCACGAGAAGGAGCTCCTCGGCCCGCGTCCGCATCAGGAAGTGGCCCGCGTCCGGAACCACGAGCAGCTGTCCGCGCTGCACGGTCCGGGCAAGCCGCAAGCCGGTCTCGACGGGCTCGATCGGATCGCGATCTCCCCATACCGCGAGGAGAGGCACCGCGATCGACCCCAGCTCGTCGTCCGTGATCTCGGGGAAGTCCCGCCAGAACGTCTGCGCGAGCCGGTTCCGCAGCCGCTTCCAGTGGTCGCCGTGCTCCCCGTGCTCGTGGACGAGGTCGACGAGCCCTTGCGGCCACGGCCCCGTCGTCACGGCCTCGACGCGGTCGGGCCGGGCGTGCAGCGACGGCGCGATCGGGACGAGCGCGCCCGTGAAGGCAGGCTGCCGGATCGCGAGCCTCAGCATCGCCGCGGCCCCGATCGAGAACGCGACCGTCGCGACGGGCCGCTCGCCGACGTGGTCGATCAGGGCGAGGACGTCGTCGCCGATCGCCTCGGGGCCCAGCAGCCACCCCGGGTCGCTCGAGCGCCCGTGCCCACGGAGGTCCGGCACGAGCAGGCGGTAGCTGCGGGCGAGCGCCGGCCGCAGGTGCTCCCAGTCGTAGGCGCCCGTCCCCGTGCCGCCGTGGACGAGGAGGAGAAGCGGCCCCTCGCCCTCGAGCTCGAAGTGGAGGTCGGCGCCGTCGGCGGTGCGAAGCCCGGGCATCGCGCGACCGTATCGCAGGGCGAGCGGCACCGTCACCGCAGCGGACCGGCCTTTCGACCAGGCCGTTCTGGACGAGCGCAGGGCGGCTCGCCCCGATCCTTTTACGACAATGTGCGCATGGAGACATGGGTCTTCGAGCACCGCGTGCCGCGACCACGGCTCGTCGAGCGGCTGCGCGACAGCCGCCTCGCCGTCGTTGAGGCCGGCGCCGGGTACGGCAAGTCGACGCTGCTCGCCGAGGCGAGCGCCGCATTGCCGCTCACCGTCGCGATCGTCCCGCTCGACGCGGGCGACGGAGACGACGCGCTGCTGCCGCTCCGCCTCGCGCGCTCCCTCCGCCGGGCCGGGCTCAGCGACGTCGCCGCCGCGATGCAGGAGGCTCCCGACCCCCGCGCCGCGCTCGAGGCCCTCGCCGACGCGCTCGACGATCGCCGCGAGCCGGTCATCCTCGCGATCGACGACGCGCATCACCTCGACGACCGCGCTGCGCCGTTGCTCCGCCGGCTGGTCGGCGAGCTGCCGCGACAGCACGGTCTCTGGCTCGTCGCGCGGCGGCTGGCGCCGGCCGTCGCAGCCGTCGTCGACGACGCGCGGGTCACCCGCCTCGACGCCTCCGATCTCCGCTTCACCGGCGAGGAAGCGCGGGCGCTCTGCCTGTCGGTGCTCGGCATCGAGGGCCCGGCCGAGGCTCTCGTCCGGACGACCGACGGGTGGGTGTCGGCGCTCGTCCTCGGAGCCCTCGCCGCCGCCCGGGGCGCCGACGGCGCG
>VGCB01000217.1 GCA_016870235.1 Actinomycetota bacterium
GGATGCGCGCATTCAGGTGGAGGTAGTAGTCGGGCTCCGCCTCGTGGATGTCGCCGGCGCCGCAGCAGGTGACGGACTCGAGCTCGACGAGCTCGTAGCCGACCTTGGGAGCGAGCGCCTGCGTGGCGGAGTCGAGCTCTTTGGCCGAGAGCGACGCGAGGCAGCCCTTGTAGTACGCGACCTTCGTCACGTCGTCGTCTCCTCTCCTGCGCCGGCGACCGCCGGGACCGTGTCTCCGATCACGCGGGACGACCGATTCGCGGGGGCGGTCTCGAGCAGCGCCGCGACGTTCGGGTCGTCCTCGGGCGTAGCGTCCGGCAGGTGCGGCAGCGGGAACGACTCGGCGCCGTAGGGGTGCTTCGCATGCCCGTCGCCCGATCCCTGGTGGTGCTCGAGGTGCATCAGCGCCCGCTCTCCCTGGACGATCCCGAGCGCGCCGTCGCGCCCCTGCTCCTTGACGAGGTCGTAGAGCTGGCGGGACTCGTGGATGTCGGCAGCAACGTGCGGCGGGAAGGGCGGCGGCACCTTGCCCTTCGGCAGCAGGGACATCGCGAACTTGATCTCCTTGATCGCCTTCACGACACCCTGCGTCTTCGGCACCAGCTCGGTCTCGCGAAGCCAACCCGTCGTCTTCGCGGAGACGACGAACCACTTCGCGTGGCGGGCGCCCATGTCGCGGTCGATCCCGTGCTTCATCGCCTCCGCACCGAGCTTCGCGATCGCGTCGCGTGGGTCGACGCCCTTCGGGCAGCGCTCGTTGCAGAAGTAGCATCGGGTGCAGTCCCAGATCCCGTGCGGCTCCGAGTAGCGCTCGAGCCGCTCGATCGTCTTCCCGTCCCGCGCGTCGCCGACGAAGCGCATCCCCTTCGCGAGCGCGGCAGGGCCGAGGAAGTCGGGATCCGACTCCATCGAGTTGCACTCGGAGACGCAGCAGCCGCAGTTGATGCAGAGCGACTCCTTGTGGATCACGTCCATCTTCGCCTTCGGGACGATGTTCTCGGCCTCCTGCGCCTGGTCGTAGCGCGGCTGCAGGTACGGCTCGACCGCCCGCATCTTCTGCCAGAACGGCTGCATGTCGACGACCATGTCCTTGACGATCGGCAGGTTCCCCATCGCGGAGATCACGGGGACGTGGCCGCGCTGCGCGATCTCGTACATCCGGGTCTTGCAGGCGAGGACGGCGCCGCCGTCCATGCGCATCCCGCACGAGCCGCAGATCATCATCCGGCAGCTCTTGCGGTACGAGAGCGTCCCGTCCTGACGGTCCTTGACGATGTCGAGGCAGTCGAGGAGCGTCGCCTCCTCAGGCGCGTCGATCTCGTACTCACGCAACGCCCGGTCGCCGGTCTTCGCGTCGTACCGCCAGATCTTCAACCCGACCTTCACGCAGTCACATCCCTCGCACGCATCGACATCCAGCCACCTTCACGACACACCCTTTCAAGATAAATCTCAAATCCAGACATCGAGGATTCGGAACGAATCCTCAGTACTTGCGCTCCATCGGCTCCCACCTCGTCATGCGCACCTCCTGGTACGAGAGCACGGGGCCGTCGTCGCGCCAGTGGGAGATCGAGTGCTTGAGGAAGTTGGCGTCGTCGCGGTCCGGGAAGTCGTGCGGCCGCGAGTGGGCGCCGCGGCTCTCCTTGCGCGCGATGCCCGCCTGGAGCATGCACGCGGCGATGTCGAGCATGTAGCCGAGCTCGATCGCCTGCGTGAGGTCGTTGTTGAAGACCCGCCCCTTGTCCTCGATCACGACCCCGGCGTAGTAGCGCTCGCGGAGCTTCTCGATAATCCCGACCTGGCTGTTCATCTTGTCGGGGTGCCGGAAGACCCCGAAGTTCTCGAGCATCGACTGACCGAGCTCGTCGCGGATCTGCCACGGGCGCTCGCCCTTCGTGTTGTCGAGCAGGCCCTGCACCCAGCGGTCGGCGTCTGCACGGGCGGCCTCGCCGTCGCTCGAGCCCGGGGTGACCGCGAGCGCGTACTCGGCGGCGCTGTAGCCCGCCCGCCGGCCGAAGACGATGGTCTCCATCAGCGAGTTCCCGCCGAGCCGGTTGGCGCCGTGGACCGACACGCAGGCGACCTCGCCGGCCGCATGGAGGCCCTCGATCTGGGTGCGGCCCCAGTTGTCGCACTCGACGCCGCCCATGTAGTAGTGGGCGCCAGGGCGGACCGGGATCGGCTCGTAGATCGGATCGACGTTCGAGTACGTCATCGCCAGCTCGCGCGAGCCGGGAAGCCGGGTGAGGATCTTCTCGGCGCCGAGGTGGCGGAGGTCGAGCAGGACGGAGCCGTTGACGCCGCGTCCGGCGTCGATCTCGGTCTGCTCGGAGCGGGAGACGACGTCGCGCGAGGCGAGCTCGAGCGCGTTCGGCGCGTATCGCTGCATGAACCGCTCGCCCTCCTTGTTCAGGAGGTAGCCGCCTTCGCCGCGACAGCCCTCGGTGATGAGGATGCCGCTCGGGTACATGGTCGTCGGGTGGAACTGCATGAACTCGACATCCTTGAGCGGCAGGCCGGCCCGAAGGGCCATCGCAAGGCCGTCGCCGGTGCACGCGTAGGCGTTCGTCGTCGCCCGGAACATGCGGCCCTGGCCGCCGGTTGCGAGGATCACGGCCTTGCCGGTGATGAGCTCGACGCCGCCGTTCATGATGTCCCAGCAGATGACGCCGGTGCACCGGCCGTCCTCGATCACGAGGCGGAAGGCGAAGAACTCCTCGTAGACGGTCATCCCTTCGTCCATGCGCTTCTGCAACTGCTCGTAGAGCACCTGGATGAGGACGTGGCCGGTGATGTCGGCCGCGAACACGGTGCGCGGGGAGCCGGCGGCGCCGAACGGGCGCTGCGCCAGCTTGCCCTCGGCGTTCCGCGAGAAAACGGCGCCCCAGTGCTCGAGCTGGTAGATGTCGCCGGGCGCCTCGTTCGCGAAGATCTCGATCGCGTCCTGGTCGCCGAGGTAGTCGGAGCCCTTGACCGTGTCGAACGCGTGGGTCTCCGGGCTGTCCGCGGCGGTGTTCCCGAGGGCCGCGTTGATACCGCCCTCGGCCGCGCCGGAGTGGCTCCGCGTCGGGTGGAGCTTGGAGATGACGCCGACGTTTGCCCCCCGGTCGTGGGCTTCGATCGCCGCCCGCATGCCGGTGCAGCCGGCACCGATGACGAGCACGTCGTGCATGACCTCCATCGCGATTGACGCTACCTGATCGCCCCGGACGGATGTCGCGGCAACCGCTGGTCTACGCGCGCGGTCCCGCGGCGGCGACGGCCTCTCCCGCCTCCGCCGCGAACTTCCGGAAGTTGTCGCGGAACATACCGGCGAGCTCCGCCGCCTTCGCGTCGTACGCGGCCTGATCCCTCCACGTCGAGCGCGGGTCGAGAAGCGCGCGGTCGACGCCCGGGCACTCGACCGGCACCTCGAAGCCGAAGACCGGGTCGACGCGGTACTCGACGCTGTCGAGCGCGCCCGAGAGCGCTGCATCGAGAAGGCCGCGCGTCGTCTTGATCGGCATGCGCTCGCCTTCCCCGAACGACCCGCCGGTCCAGCCGGTGTTGACGAGCCACACGGTCACGTGACCGTGCTCGCTGAGCTTGTCGCCCAGGAGCCGCGCGTAGACGGCGGGCGCCTGCGGCAGGAACGGGGCGCCGAAGCAAGTCGAGAAGGTCGGCTGCGGCTCGGTGACGCCGATCTCCGTGCCGGCCAGCTTCGCGGTGAAGCCGGAGAGGAAGTAGTACATCGCCTGCTCGCGGTCGAGGCGCGCGATCGGCGGGAAGATGCCGAACGCGTCCGCGGTCAGGAAGACGACGTTGGAGGGGTGCCCCGCGCGTTTCGCCGGCAGCGCGTTGGAGATCTGCTCGAGCTTGTAGGCGGCGCGCGTGTTCTCGGTCCTCGAGTCGTCGTCGAGGTCGAGGACGCCGCGGTCGTCGATCGCGACGTTCTCGAGCACCGTCCCGTAGGCGCGCGTCGTGCGGTAGATCTCGGGCTCGGCCGTCTCGGAGAGGCGGATCACCTTCGCGTAGCAGCCGCCCTCGAAGTTGAAGACGCCGTCGGTGCCCCAGCCGTGCTCGTCGTCGCCGATCAAGGCGCGCGAGGGATCGGCCGAGAGCGTCGTCTTGCCCGTCCCGGAGAGGCCGAAGAACACGGTCACCTGACCGTCGTCGTCGACGTTCGCCGAGCAGTGCATCGGGAAGACGCCCTCGAGCGGCAGCCGGTCGTTCATGACCGTGAAGATCGACTTCTTGATCTCTCCGGCGTAGAACGTGCCGCCGATCAGCACCTCGCTCCGCGACGGATGGAGCGCGATGAACGTGCCGGTGCGCGTCCCGTCCGCCTCGGGATCGGCCTCCACCGCGGGCGCGTGGAGCACGAGCGTCTGCACCTCGTGGTCGGCCGCGTCGTCGTCGGTCAGCTCGATGAACATCGTCTTCGCGAACAGCGCGTGGTACGGGCTCGCGGTGACGACGCGGACGCCGATGCGATGCGCCGGGTCGGCACCCGCGAACGCGTCGACGACGCAGAGCGTCGGCTGCGCCTCGAGGTACGCGACGACCTTGGCGCGGAGCCCGTCGTAGCGCTCCGGCTCGAGCGGCTGATTGACGGCCCCCCACCAGATGCGATCCTCGGAGCTCTCCTCGCGGACGACGAACTTGTCCTTCGGCGACCGACCGGTGTGGACGCCGGTGTCGACGGCGAGCGGCCCGCCCTCGGCGATCTTGCCGTCGCCCCGTTTGACGGCGTCCTCGTACAGCATTGACGTGGTCGGGTTCCAGATGACCCGGCCTGTCGGCGCAAGCCCCTGCGCGGAGAGGTCTGCTGCCGCACGAACCGGAGTGGTCGTCATGAAAGCGTGCTCCTCGGTCTCGTCTCGATGCGTCCCCGTTCGGAAAGCAAGAGCGCCCTCCCAGCGCGCCCCCAGCACCACACGGTAGCGGCACTATCCTGAGAGTGATGCAGTTGCCGACTCCTGTCGAGACCGGTCCCCTGCGGCGCCTCGCGTCGGAGTGGAACGAGCTCGCGGAGGCGGACGCGCTCTGGGCGGTGCTCTCCGATCCGGCGAAGAAGGGCGGCGGCTGGGCCCTCGACCAGTTCCTCGCCTCGGGTGAGGAGACGGTCGGCGGGTTCCTCGAGCAGGCTGCAGAGCTGGGCCGGCCGGAGGCGCATGGGGCTGCGCTCGACTTCGGGTGCGGCGCCGGCCGGCTCGTCTGGGGCCTGTCCCCTCACTTCGACCGGGTCGCGGGCGTCGACGTGTCGAGCGAGATGGTGACCGCGGCGAGAAGTCTGCTCGCCGCCCGGGCGAACGTCGAGCTGCACGTCAACGACCGCCCCGACCTCTCGTTCCTCGCCGACGGCTCGTTCGACTTCGTCCTGACGCTGATCGTGCTCCAGCACGTGCCGAGCCGCGAGCTCGCCCTCGGCTACGTCCGCGAGCTCGTCCGCGTGACCGCGCCCGGCGGCGTGGCCGTGATCCAGGCGCCGGCGCGGATCCCGCTCGCCTATCGGTTGCAACCGCTTCGCCGCGCGTACACGCTGCTGCGCCGGCTCGGCGTGCCCGCGCGGGCGCTGATCCTGCGGAC
>VGCB01000218.1 GCA_016870235.1 Actinomycetota bacterium
CGGCATCTCGGGAGCGACCCAGCACATGGCCGGCTGCAAGGGCGCGAAGGTGATCCTGGCGGTCAACACCGACCGCGACGCCCCGATCTTCTCGACCGCCGACTACGGCGTCATCGGCGACCTGCACGAGGTCGTGCCCGCGATCGCGGCCGAGCTGTGGCGGCGGCGAGCGTGAGCAGCGCGCGCCGTCCGGCTGAAGCCAGACGGGGGACCGCCCCGAGACCTGGCGTCTGGCTTCAGCCTGGATCCACGCGAACGCTCGTGCGCATTCAACTGCGCGCGCCTGCCGGGGTCGTCAGGACGTGCGCGGAGCCGTTCGTGAAGGCGTGTGCCTTTGCGAACGGTTCCGCGCGCGGAGCGCACCGCCTGGGTGAACACCACCGAAGCGATCGAGATCAGGCGCAGCCCAGGTGGTACGCGGCCTGGCGGGCCCGGCAGGATGCATCCGCCCGCGCGAATCGGTGGATCCAGGCTCAGCCAGGCGCGTCCCCATCGTGAGCGCCGCCTGGACGATCGTCTCCGGCGTCGCGCTCGCCGTCCTCGCCGCGCTCGCCGCCGGCCTCGCGGCGCGGCGCGTCCTCTTTCTCTACCGCCTGATCCGCGCCGGCAAGCCGACCGACCGCACGGGCGAGGTGCAGGCCCGCGTCCGCAACGAGGCGACGATCGTGCTCGGCCAGCGGAAGCTCTTCCAGCGCCTCGTGCCCGGGCTGATGCATGCCTTCATCTTCTGGGGCTTTCTCGTCCTCTTCCCCACGATCTTCCTCGCCGCGATCGGCCTCGTGCATCGCGAGTCGACGTTCCCGTGGCTGGGGCACCAGGGGTGGTACCTGCTGCTCGTCGACGTGTTCGCGCTGCTCGTCCTCGTCGGCGTCGCCACCGCGTTCTTCATCCGCAAGGTCGTGCGGCCGCGGCGGTTCGAGGGCAGCCATCTCGGCGAGGCCGATCTGATCCTCGGGCTGATCGCCGGGATCGCCGCGACGCTCCTCCTCTGGCACGCCTCCCGGATCGCGCTCGGCCTGAACGAGTGGCCGGCGTCGTGGTCTCCGGTGTCCGACGGCCTCTCGCACCTCTTTGGCACGGGCACCGCGACCCGGGCGCTCGAGCGCGTCCTCGTCTGGGCGCACGTCGCGATCATCCTCTTCTTCCTCGCGTACCTCCCGCGCTCGAAGCACCTGCACATCGCGACGGCGGGGCTCAACGTCTACTTCGGCAGGACCCGCGCGCGCGGCCGGCTCGAGCCGCTGCGGTTCGACCTCGAGGACGAGTCGCAGATCCGCTTCGGCGTGGGAACGGCGGCCGACCTGACGTGGAAGCAGATGCTCGACACGGTCTCCTGCACCGAGTGCGGCCGCTGCCAGGACGTCTGCCCGGCGTTCGCGACCGGCAAGGAGCTCTCGCCGAAGCTGCTGATCATGGGCCTGCGCGACCAGCTCCTCGCCGACGGCCCCGCGATCCTCGCCGCGGGCGAGACTGCCGCGCTCGTGCCGGGCGCCGTCTCCGACGACGTCGTCTGGGACTGTGTCACCTGCGGTGCGTGCGTCCGCGAGTGCCCGGTCTCGATCGAGCACGTCGACCACATCGTCGACCTGCGCCGGCACCTCGTGATGATGGAGTCGCGCTTCCCGGCCGAGGCCGAGCCGATGCTGCGCGACGTGGAGCGGGCCGGCAACCCGTGGGGGAAGCCGCAGTCGGAGCGCACGGACTGGACGGAGGGGCTCGAGATCCGCGTGCTGCAGCCGGGCGAGCCGGCGCCGGAGATCCTCTACTGGGTCGGGTGCGCCGCCGCCTTCGACGAGCGAGCGCGTACGACCGCCCGCTCGACCGCGAAGCTCCTGCAGGCGGCGGGAGTCGACTTCGCGATCCTCGGCCCGCGTGAGTGCTGCACCGGCGACCCCGCCCGGCGGATGGGCAACGAGTACACGTTCCAGGCCCTCGCCGAGCAGAACGTCGCAACGCTGGGCGAGGCGGGCGTGACGCGGATCGTCGCCACCTGTCCGCACTGCTTCAACTCGCTGGCGAACGAGTACGCCGACTTCGGCGGACGTTACGAGGTGGTCCACCACACCGAGCTCCTGGCCGAGCTCGTGCGCGACGGCCGTCTGCAGCCCGCTGCCGGCGTGGGCGAGATCGCCTACCACGACTCCTGCTACCTCGCTCGGCACAACGACGTGATCGCGGCGCCGCGGGAGATCGTCTCTCGCATCGGCCGGCCGCTCGAGCTCGCACGTTCGGGCCGTCGCACCTTCTGCTGCGGCGCCGGCGGCGCGCACATGTGGATGGAGGAGCGCGGCTCGGCGATCAGCGAGGAGCGCGCGCGCGAGGCGATCGCGTCGGGGGCGGGCACGCTCGCCGTCGCCTGCCCGTTCTGCACGGTGATGCTCGACGACGGCATGCGTCAGGTCGGCAGCGACGTCCGCGTCGCCGACGTGGCGACGCTGCTCGCGGAGGCGCTCGAGACGTCCTGACCGGCGCCGTCAGCCGGTCAGCGCGTCGGCGAGGCTATCGAAGGCGGCGACGAACGCGTCGACGTCGTCGTCGGTGTGACGGACGGAGAGCGTCCACTCCTCCTCGCGCCCCGGAGTCATGAAGATGCCGCGGTTGATGTTCCAGAGCCAGGCGAGATCGCAGACCTCGGCGTCCTGGTGGGTCTTGAACGACTCGTAGTCCGTGATCTTCACGGGCGCGAAGGTCACGCAGCCCTTCGAGCCGACGCCGACGGTGTAGCCGGGGAAGCGGTGCCGTGCGATCACGTCCTCGCAGCCTGCGAGGATCCGGTCGTCGAGCCGCTCCAGGTGCGCGTACGCGTCGGCGGTCAGCACCTCGAGCAGGTTCGCGCGCGCGGCCGCCATCGCGAGGGGGTTGCCGTTGTAGGTGCCGACCTGGACGGCCTTGCCTGTGCGCACGACCTCCATCACCTCCTCGCTCCCTCCGATCGCGCCGGATGAGAGGCCGCCGCCGAGCGCCTTCGCGAGGGTGACGAGATCAGGGGTGACGCCGAACCGCTCGGTGGCGCCGCCGGCCGCGATGCAGAGCCCGGTCTTGACCTCGTCGAAGATGAGCACGATCCCGCGCGACCGGGTCAGCTCGCGCACGGCCTCGAGGTAGCCGGGCTCCGGGAGCACCACGCCGAGGTTCATCATCGCCGGCTCCATGATCACGCAGGCCGGCTTCCGTCCCTCCCGCTCGAGCCGGTCGATGCGGGCCTCCATCCGGTCGGCGTCGTTGAAGGGAACGGGGATCGTGAGGTCGGCGACGGCCTTCGGCACGCCGGCGCCGTACGGGACCGACCGGTAGTCGTCGCGGTCGCCCATGTCGGCGACCTGCGTGCTGATCATCACCATGACCCCGTCGTGGTGGCCGTGGTAGGAGCCGGCGATCTTCACGATCGTGTCGCGGCCCGTGTGCGCGCGGGCGATGCGGATCGCGTCCATCGTCGCCTCGGAGCCGGAGTTCGTGAACCGCCAGCGCGGTAGCCCGAAGCGGCGTGCGAGCTCCTCGGCCACGTCGATCGCCTCCTCGGTCGGGACGGCGAAGTGGGTGCCGAGCTCGAGGCGCTCGCGCACCGCCCGCGTGATCGCCGGGTGGGCGTGACCCTGCACCATCGACCCGAACCCGTTGTGGAAGTCGATGCGCATCGTGCCGTCGACGTCCCACACGTGCTGCCCGTCGCCGCGGTCGAAGTAGATCGGCCACGGCTCCATCAGCTGGTAGGAGGACGCGACGCCGCCGGTCAGCGCCTTGCTCGCGCGTGCATAGACCTCGCCGGAACGCGCGGTCGACTCGCGGAATCGCTGCTGCTCGATCGCGGTCAGCTCGTGGATCCGCTCACGGTCGAGCCGGATCACCTCGCGCTGTGCCATCGCTCGTCCTCGCCTTCGAAGTGGACCACCGCTGAGCGTAGACGATCGCTCCGGGATCTGCCGGGCGGCCGCGACTACGGTACGGGCAGATGGAGACGGGACTGGCCGGCAAGGGCGTCGTCGTGACGGGCGCGTCGGGAGGGATCGGCGCCGCGTGCGCGCGTCTCTTCCATGCCGAGGGGGCCCGGATCGTCGTCCACTACCGGTCTGGCGAGGATCGTGCGCGAGCGCTCGCCGCGGAGCTCGGCGGCGCCCCGCTCGCACAGGCGAACCTGACGGTCGAGGCCGACGTCGAGCGCCTCTTCGCCGAGGCCCGGGCCGCGCTCGGCTCCGTCGACGTCTGCGCCGCGGTCGCGGGCGTCTGGCCGACCGCGGACGTGCCCGTGTGGGAGCTCCCGCTCGAGCGCTGGCACGAGACGGTGACGCAGAACCTGACGGTCACCTTCCTCACCGCGAAGTGGTTTCTCCGCGAGGTGGCCGCGAACGGGCACGGATCGCTCGTGCTCGTCGGCTCCACGGCCGGCATCTTCGGCGAGGCCGGCCACGCGGACTACGCGGCGGCGAAGTCGGGCATCCTCGGCGGCCTCCTCCTCTCGCTGAAGAACGAGGTGACGCGGTTGGCGCCCCTGGCCCGGGTGAACGCCGTCGCCCCCGGCTGGACCGAGTCGCCGATGACGCGCGGGTTCGTCGACGACGATGCCGTCCGGCGCGTCTCGCGGACGATGGCGCTGCGCAAGATCGCCCAGCCGGAGGACGTGGCCGCGCACGTGGTCGTCCTCGCCTCCGACGTGCTCTCGGGCCACGTGAGCGGCCAGGTCGTCACCGTTGCCGGCGGCATGGAAGGCCGCACGATCCACCCGGACTAAGAAGCTAACGGCGAAAGGGGCCGCCGCCAGGCCCCTTTCGCATCAGGCTCGCCATCACGGGGGAGCCGATCTCTCCCATCCGTTCGCGTCCGCCGCACCGTCGCGTCTGGATGAGGTAACCCCACTGTGACCGGTCAAGGCCCTGTTGATCCATCACTCGTCCGGGGTTGACGAGGTCGCTTCACACGGGCCGCAATCCCCTCGACCGCGGGCGGAGGCGCCTCGACAGCCAGAATGCCGCCGTGAGCCGGTTCCTCGAGCGACTTCACGACGGCAACCCGATCGTCGCCGACGGCGGCACCGGTGCGCTGCTCTCGGGAGCCGTCCCGCGCCTGCGGTGCCCGGAGGAGGCGAACCTGAAGGCGCCGGAGACGGTGCTTGCGCTCCACCTCTCGTTCATCCGTGCAGGCGCCGAGCTGATCGAGACCAACACGTTCAGCGCGAACCGGCGCAAGCTCCGCCAGCTCTTCCTCGAGGACGAGCTGGGCGCGATCGTCAACGCGGGCGTCAAGCTCGCCCGCGAGGCCCGCGAGTCGTCGGGGCGCAACGTCCTCGTCGCCGGCTCGATCGGCCCGCTCGGCGAGCTCGGCGAGTTCGAGCACGGCGATCTCGCCGTGGACTTCGCCGAGCTGGCGACGATCCTCGAGGCGCGGGGCGTCGACCTGTTCATGCTGGAGACGTTCTTCGACCTCGAGGAGGTCGTCATCGCCGTCGGCGCAATCCGCTCGGTCTCGTCGCTCCCGATCGTGGCGATGATGACCTTCGACGAGGAGGGGTCGCTCGCCGGCGTGCCCGCCGCGACTGCGGGAGCAGAGCTCGCCGCTCTCGGCATCGCCGCGAT
>VGCB01000219.1 GCA_016870235.1 Actinomycetota bacterium
AGCGGACCGACCGCCGCCCCTCGTGTCGATCCACGGCTCGCGTCGGCATGCGAAGACCGGGCCTCAGCCACGCCGGAGCTTCTTGCAGTTGCCTCCGGGAGGACAGGCCGCGGACCAGCTGACGAACACCGACGATCCCTCCTTCTGGCACTGGCCTGCGGCAACGGTCGGGTACTCCCTGCTGACGATCGAGAGACACGACCAGATGCCCGATCTGAAGGGCCTGTACGGACCTGGATTGCCGATCCGCCCGGCGCGCCTCGCGATGGCGACCGCCTCGAGGCAGAGGAGGCCGCGCTTCACGACGATGATGTAGTGGTGCCCAGCCTTCTCGAGGCCGACCGACGGGTAGCGCTGCCCGGTGAACAGGCACGCGTCCGACGCCGGGACGGCCGAGCCGGGGAACGCGAGAGCCGCGCTGGCGGCGAGGCCGGCGACGAATGCAGCGAGGGCGCGCATGGACTTCAGGCTACCGGGGGCGCAAGCCGTTCGCGAGCTCGCTTGCCTTCGTGTCGGACGTCCCAGGCATGCGGCAACCGGTCTCGACGCGGAGCGGAGCTCGACGAGATCGGCTGAGCGAGGACGACGTCGCGCGGGAGCAACAGAGCGTGCAGCGAATGTGGCGCTCGGCGGCAGCCGTTGCGGCGGCGCGTTTCGGGGCCCGGACCGTGCTCCTGACACAGCCTTCAGTCAGGCCAGATCTCGCCCTCGACGAGCTCCACCGAGTTCCCGGCAGGATCCCTGACGTAGATCGAGATGCCGCCACGATCCCAGCGGAGCTCGGACTCGATCTGAACGTCCCGATCGCCGAGATGGGTGCGCCACTCCGCCAGCGCCCCGACGCCGACCAGGAAGGCGACGTGACCCTCGCCGTTCGTCCCGTGGGCAGGGACGTCCCGTCCGGCGGCGGACGCTGCGACCGGATCGAAGAGGAGAAGGATCCCACTGTCGGGGAGCCGGAAGGCGACGCCCAGCGCGCCCAGGCGGCTGACCGCGCGCAAGCCGAGGGCACCCTCGTAGAACGCCGTCAGCGCCTCGAGGTCGGGCCCGTAGAGGACGGTCTCGTGGATGCCCACGAGCGACGGTGTCACGACGCTCCTTCGAGGCGCCTGCCGAGGAGCACCCGTTCCACGTCGGCGACGGCAGCGTCGATCTCGTCCTCGAGCGCCTGCTCGGGCCGGGAGGAGGTCTCGTCACGGCGGCTGCGGTCGTCCCCGCTGCCGCTCGTTGCGAGCGCACCTGCGGCGAATCCGAGCCCGGGGACGGCGGTGGGCGGCTGACCGCGTTCCATCGAGCCATCGTGCCACGCAGAGGCCATGGCGCCATCGCTGCGGGCCCGTACGATCGGGTCGTGACAGGGAGACAAGAGGTGCTGCTCGTGGCCGCGACACCGACCGAGCTGGGCGGGCGGCCGGGGCTCGCGTGTGGCATCGGGCCGGTCGAGGCTGCGGTCGCGGTCGCAGCCTCGCTCTCCGTCGCCCGTCCGCCCGCCGTCGTTCATGTCGGCATCGCGGGAGGCCGTGGGCTCCCGATCGGAACGGTCGTCGTCGGCGAGCGGTCACGCTACGTCGACCTTGCTGCGGCGATCCCCGTGGTGGCGTGCGTCGACCCCGACGGCGCGCTCGCCGCCGCCGTCGCCGCCGCCGTCCCCGGCGCCCGGCGACTCCCGATCGCGACGACCGCCGCGGTCGGAACGTGCGGCACTGTCGCTGACGCTCCTCCGGTCGAGGCGATGGAGGGATTCGCCGTGCTCCGCGCCTGTGCGCTCGCCGGCGTGCCGGCCGTCGAGCTGCGCGTGATCTCGAACGAGATCGGCGAGGTCGACCGCTCCCAGTGGGACGTTCCGGGCGCGCTCGCCCGGCTCGACGACGCGCTCGCGCTCGCCCTGCCCGCGGTCGAGCGCGCCGTCGGGGCCGCGCGACGCCGGTAGCGTTGGTCGCCGTGGCCCGTCCCCGGTATCCCAAGCACACCGGCCCGCCTCCCCCGGCCCTGCCGCCGGTCGCGCAGACCGTGGGACAGCTCGTCGCCGAGACGCTTCGGCTCTACGGAAGCCGCTTCGTGCTCGCGCTTCCACTCGGCCTTCCGCTGGCGCTCGCCGACCAGCTCACACGCGCGGACGACTGGATCGAGAGCGTCGTCGTGCTCGCGGCCACCTCTCCGATCTTCACCGCCGGGTACGTCCTCGCCTCCTGCCTCGCCCACGGCGCGCGTCCGTCGGCACGATCCGTGGCGCTCGCGATGCTACTCGGCACCGTCGTCTTCGCGCTTGCCGCCCCGCTCCTCGCCGCGTATGTGATCGTCGGGATCGCCTGGCTTGCGCTGTTCGGCCATGTCGTGCCTGCGGTGATCGTCGAGGGGCGAGGAGCCCGGGACGCGATCCGTCGTGCCGCCGAGATCGCCCGCGCCGACTACGTCCACGCCGTCGGCGGGCTCGCGACGCTCGTCATCCTCTTCTACCTGACCCGGATCCTGCTCGAGGGCCTCCTCCGCTCGCAGGCCGACAACACGAGGGCCGTCGCCGTCCTCCTCGCCGACGTCGTGCTCTCGCCCATCGTCATGCTCGGCGGCGCGCTGCTCTTCACGAACCTCGCGGCACGCGTCGGCGTCGACCGCGACGAGCGGAAGCGCGCACGGGCCGAGGCCATGGCGACGATGCGCGGACGGTCGCAGTAGAGTCGAGTCACCGCGTCCAGGAGGTCGTCGATGCCGCTCTACTTGATGCTGACCACGCTCACGGAGAAGGGGGTGCAGACCCTCAACGCGAACCCCGGCCGGCTCCGCGAGGTGAACCGCGACGTCGAGGAGCTCGGCGCGAAGATCGTGCACCAGTGGGCGGCGATCGGCTCGTACGACTTCGTCAGCGTCGTCGAGGCGCCCGACGACGTCACGCTCGCCAAGTGCTCCGTGCGGCTCGGCGCGCGCGGGAGCGTCCGCTTCCAGTCGCTCCCGCTGCTGCCGGTCGAGGACGTGCTCGCGGCTCTCGAGTAGCGCCGATCGCGTCACGTCGCTGCGCCTCGTGCGGTGCGCGGGGCGAGACACCGCTCCGCTCCCGGACCACGATCCCCCCGGGGGGAGATCGAAGCCCCCTACCGGAACGATGCCCGGGAACGTGTTGCGGGTGTGTCGCGAACCTGCACCAGGTCTGTCGCAACCCGCGACAGCCGGAGAACCCGCGGACGGGCGTCAGGCGGCGCGGAACCCGCTCTCCGTCCCGCGCACACGAAGCGGGCTCTCCGGCAGGCCGGGAGCCGGGTCGCCGTTGTAGGCACCCGGCGCGACGTCGTTCGGCGTGTCCGGGTGGAAGAGAGCTGCCAGGAGCTGGATGTGCCCGCGACCGACGCCGAGCTCCCACTGGCCGCCGCCGTACGCGCCGATGCGCTTCTCCTCGCAGTAGGCGTACGTCGCGAAGAGCCGTTCGAGCGAGCCGAACCGCGACGGCTTCACGTTGACCGTGCGCGGTGGCCAGGGTCGCGACTCGATGTCCGCCACCCCGTGGATCGGCGCGTCCCAGGTGACGCGGTCCTGCACCGGCTCGAGCACCGCGAGCGTCTCCGGCGTCAGGCCGGGATCCTCGATCCACGCGTCGGGGAGCGCTTCGATCACGCGGCGGTAGAAGAGCGGATCCGCGGGCGTGTCGACGGTCGTCCCGACGTACTGGCCCTTGAGGTCGATGGAGTCCACACAGCCGAGCGAGGCGAGCTCCGCGAGGAGGCGGTCGTCCCAGGTCGGCTTCGCATCGAGCTTGAACCGGAGCGAGGGATAGAGCGCGAGCCATTGCCTGACCCGGTCGGTCGTCGGCGGCTCCCCCAGGCCGCCGGAGACGACGAAGGTGACGGGCCGCGGCTCGCGCCCGATCGTCTCTGCCAGCGAGCGCCCGGCCTGACGCAGCGCGAGGTCGAGAGCGGCGCTCTCGAATGCCCATCGCCGGTAGCCGCGGTAGGCGTGCTGCTCGGGCTCGGCTGTGAAGAGGTCGAGTCGGCCGAGGTGCTCGGAGAACGTGTGCAGCGTCCACTCGCCGGCGAGCGGGAGGACGGCGCCACGGGCGATCTGCGCGTCCTGCTCCGTAACGCCGTATGTCACGTCCTCGCCGAGCCCCGTGTGGCCGCCGCCTTCGAGGTGGCCGACGGTGGTCTTCCTCGACCACGTTGGTGTCTCGAGGACGAGCGGCTCGAGCTCATAGCGCTCGACGAGTAGCGGCAGGTCGCGGATGCGGTGGTAGAGGCTCATAGGTCGGCGTAGGCGGCCGCGACGGCAGCGGCAAGGGATGCGTTCGCGACGATCAGCTCGCGGTTGAGCCGCTCCGTCCGGCCTCCGGAGGCGGCATGGACGTGCGCGAGGACATGGGGCGTCACCGCGGGGCCGGAAATACCCCGCGCGGCTGCGTCGGCGACGGCCGCGGCGACGAGCGGTTCGACGTCGAGGCTCTCGGGCGGCGCGTGCCCCAGGAGCAGCCCGCTGCCGCCGAGCCGCCAGTGCGCATCCGCGACGCGAGCGACCTCTGCGAGCCCGTCGACGCGGGCCGAGACGGGCGGGCCGCCGTCGGCCGTGTAGAAGAGCGGCAGCGTGTCGACCCGATACCCGATGACCGGCACCCCGAGCGACTCGAGCAGCTCCATCGTCGCTGGGACGTCGAGCAGTGACTTGACCCCGGATGAGACGACGAGGGCGGGGATCCGCGCGAGCGCGCCGAGGTCGGCGGAGACGTCGGGCGGGGTGGGGAAGCCGCGGTGGACGCCGCCGAGCCCTCCGGTGCCCATGAAGCGGATGCCGACCGCGGAGACAGCCATCAGCGTGCCGCCGACGGTGGTTGCGCCGATCGTCCCGGCGACGGCGCACGGTGCGAGATCGCGGGAACCCAGCTTGAGGGCGTCCGCGGTGAAGCGCTCGAGCTCGGCCGGCTCGAGCCCGATCCGGACGCGGCCGTCGAGGACGCCGATCGTCGCCGGGACGGCGCCGGCAGCGCGGACGGCAGCCTCGCTGGCGGCTGCGACGGCGACCCCCTCGGGAGCAGGGAAGCCGTGGGCGACGAGGGTCGTCTCGAGCGCGACCACCGGCCGCTCCTCCTCGAGGGCGACCTGCACCTCCTCGGCGACGGCGATCAGGTCGATCACGACGCGACTCTACCGGGGGAGCGCCGTCTCCCCGGAGCGGCAGCTCGTTGCTCGGCGCACGTGGCCGATCGAAGTGGTCAGGTCTGGGAGAGCCACCGGTCGTCCGCCGACCGGGCTTCCGCCTCGCACCACGGCACTGTCCAAAAGGGACAATGTCTCTTGGGCCACCGACCTCCTCCCCTACTTGCGATTCTATCGTGGCAACGCGTTGCGATGGGTTGCAGATCTGTTCCGACTTCGTTGCAGTTGCGGCATACGAGCCTCCGCGATGGAGCAGCGCTCGGGCCTCACGTGCGAGGCGGCATCGCGCCGACCGTCGCCACGCACGCCGCGGCTGCGGCGATGGCGAGATCCGGCCCGCCGACGAGCCATCCCGCGGTCAGCGCGTCCCCTGCGCCCGTCGTGTCGACCACGGCCGCCGGTGGCGCCGGCCCGCGCTCGTCTC
>VGCB01000220.1 GCA_016870235.1 Actinomycetota bacterium
GCCGCTCGACTCCCCGCCGGACTGCGAGCAACCCGACGAGCGACGTCGGCACCTGCACGAGGAAGATCGCGCGCCAGTCGAGCGCTCCCGTCAGCGCCCCGCCGGCGGCCGGGCCGGCGGCGAGGCCGACGAGCGCCGCCGACGACCAGATCCCGGCGGCCCGACGGGGGCTCGCTGTCAGCCCGGCGAGGACAGGGAGCGCCGCCGCGAGGAGAGCGGCCGCGCCTGCGCCCTGGGCGCACCGCGCCGCGACGAGCGGCGCCAGACCGTCGACGAGGCCGGCCGCCAACGACGCGGCGGCGAACAGGACCACGCCGCCGGCGAGCAGCCGCCGCGGATCGAGGCGTCCGAGGGCCACGACGACGAACGGCGTCGCCGCGACGACCGTCACGTTGAATGCCGTCACGATCCACGAGACGCCGACGATCGTCGTCCCGAGATCCGCATAGAGGTCGGGGAGCGCGAGGACGACGATCGAGGAGTCGGCGAACGCGAGCGCGACCGGGACGGCGACCGCCAGCTCGAGGAGCCTGCGCGAGCGTGACCCGGCGACCGCCATCTGCGCATGCTGCCAGTGCGCTCGAGGGTCGCATCGAAAGCGCCAGCTCTCGGTCGTCCCCGGCTGCGACGGATCGCCCTCGCTCGTGGCTAGGCTCCCGTCATCGAACGGCTTCTCCTCCTCACCGGCGCCTCGGGATACGTCGGCGGGCGGCTGCTCCGGAAGCTCGAGGAGCGGGGCGAGCGCGTCCGTTGCCTCTCCCGCAGGCCCGAGCTGCTGGCAGGACGGGTCGGCCCGACGACCGAGGCGGTGGCCGGCGACGTGTTGCGCGCCGAGACGATTCCTCCGGCGCTCGCGGGCGTTCACACCGTC
Source organism: Actinomycetota bacterium (assembly GCA_016870235.1). The sequence goes on from VGCB01000220.1 coordinate 872, forward strand.
ATCTACCTCGTCCACTCGATGGACTCGCCGCGCCCGTTCGTCGAGGCGGACCGCGAGGCGGCACACGCGTTCGTCGCCGCCGCGCGCGACGCCGGGGTGCGGAAGATCGTCTACCTCGGCGGCCTCGGCGAGGGCGACCTCTCCGCGCACCTCGCCTCCCGCCAGGAGGTCGGCGAGATCCTGCGGGGCAGCGGCATCCCCACGATCGAGCTCCGCGCATCGATCGTGATCGGATCCGGCAGCGCGTCGTTCGAGATGATCCGTTCGCTGGTCGAACGGCTGCCGGTGATGGTCACGCCTCGCTGGGTGCGGACCCTCGCCCAGCCGATCGCGATCGAGGATCTCCTCGCCTTCCTCCTCGCCGCGCTCGACCGTGACCCGGCCGGCGCGGAGCTGTACGAGATCGGCGGCGCCGACCGCGTCCGCTATCTCGACCTGATGCGGGAGTACGCCCGGCAGCGTGGTCTCCGGCGCGTGATGATCCCGGTGCCGGTGCTCTCGCCGCGGCTCTCGAGCCTGTGGCTCTGGCTCGTGACTCCCGTCTATGCGGGCGTCGGACGCAAGCTCGTCGACTCGCTGCGCAACGAGACCGTCGTCCACGACCGGCGCGCGCTCGACGTCTTCGACGTGCAGCCGCGCTCCGCTGCCGAGGCGATCGCCCGGGCGCTGACGAACGAGGCGCGGGAGCTCGCCGAGACGCGCTGGTCCGACGAGGCGTTTGCGGAGCGGCCATATGGAGGAGTCCGCATCGGCTCGCACCTCGTCGACACGAGATCCCGGACGGTTCCCTGCCCACCCCCGCAGGCGTTCGCCCCGATCCGCCGCGTCGGTGGGCGCTCCGGCTGGTACGCCGCCGCTCCGCTCTGGATCGCGCGCGGTCTCCTCGACCGACTCGTCGGCGGCCCAGGGCTGCGCCGTGGGCGGCGCGACCCCGAGAACGTGCGTGTCGGCGACACGCTCGACTTCTGGCGCGTCGAGGCCGTCGAGCCCGACCGTCTGCTGCGGCTCGGAGCGGAGATGCGGATCCCCGGGCGTGCCTGGCTGCAGTTCGAGGTGGAGCCCGAGGGCTCCAATCGCTCGACGATCACGCAGACCGCGGTGTTCGAGCCGTCGGGGCTCCTGGGGCTCGCGTACTGGTACGCGGTGTGGCCGCTCCACGCGTACGTCTTCAGCGGCATGCTGCGCGGGATCGCCCGGGCTGCGCTTCGCTCGCAGACCGCATGGCCCACCCCCTGAGAGCTCGGGCACGACGCCGACCGCGAGCTCGAGAGCACCTGCGCGGGCGTGCGAGCGTCGGGTCGAAGAGCATGTCCTGGACGGCGCTCGGCCGACTCCGTATGCTCGCACGGATGACCGACTCCGCGTGCACCCGTGCGGGCCGCTGCGCGTGCGGCGCCGTCACCTTCACGGCCGACTGCGCGAACGTGCTGCTCTCGGCGCACTGCCACTGCCTCGACTGCCAGAAGGCGACCGGCAGCGCCTTCGCCACCGTCGTCGGCCTCCCGCGCGAGGCGATCGAGGTCACCGGCGCCGACAACCTCCGGAGCTGGACGGTCACCGGCCGAAGCGGCGAGGTCACGCGCGAGTTCTGCGTCACCTGCGGCGCTCCGATGTTCTCCGAGTCGACCGGCGGTCCGGGCATCCGGTTCGTCAAGGCCGGCGCCTTCGACGAGGCCGGCTGGATCGAGCCGGCGATCGAGTGCTGGACCTCGCGCGAGCAGCCGTGGGCGCGCATCCCGACGTCGATCGCCGGCGTTCCCCAGAACCCGGAGATGTGACGGGAGGGCGAGGGCCGCCTGGCTCTCGCCCTCGCCCTCGCGGGGTGGTCAGCTCCGGGTGATCACCGCCTCGAGGTACGGGCTCGGAACGACGAGCGAGCCCGGGCCGCCGACGTTCAGCTCCTCGAGCAGGGAGACGAGATCCCCCTCGAGCGCCTCGGCGCCCGCGTCGTCGAGCGCGGCGAAGGCCTTCTGCACGGGGCCGTACCACGTCCGGAACACGTCGACGAAGTGGTGCGCCGAGCGGTAGCGGAACGTGAACGCCCGCTGGCGGACCGCGATCGCCGCGGCAGCGCCGCCGAAGATCTCCTCGAGGTGGCTCTGGACGCCCCAGAGCGCAGGCGAGCGGAGACCCGCGGGCGGCGGGACGTGGCGGCCGAGCGTGGCGAACATGCGCCCGACGAGGCTGTCGGGCGTCCAGCTGGCGAGGCCGATGCGCCCGCCCGGGCGGCAGACCCGCGCGAGCTCGGATGCGGCCGTCTCGTGCTCCGGCGTGAACATGACGCCGAAGGTCGAGAGAACGGCATCGAAGCTCCCGTCCGCGTACGGCAGCGCCTCGGCGTCGGCGGTCTCGAACGTCACCGTTAGCCCCTCGGCGCGGGCACGGTCGGCGCCCCGCTCGAGGAGGTCGGGGACGTAGTCGGTCGAGGTGACGGTCGCGCCGCGGCGAGCGGCCGCGAGCGTCGCGTTGCCGTTGCCGGCGGCGACGTCGAGAACGCGCTCGTCCCAGCGGATGTCGCAGGCCTCGGCGAGCAGCTCGCCGACGATCTGCAGCGTCGTGCCGATGACGGCGTAGTCGCCGCTGCCCCAGGCCGCCCGCTGGCGATCCTTGACGGCGGTCGTGTCGAGCGTTGCGGTCATGATGTCTCCTTGCAGGTGGGCACGCAGGCGCCGGAGACGCGCTGGTGCCGACCGGACGGTTGGCTGGAAGTCGCCGGCTCGCTCTCCCGTTGGCAGCGATGGAGCCCGGTGACGGGTGCAGCGTCGCATCGCGGGGACGGCGCCGCATCGGCCGTTCTCCCTATTCGGCTCCCTATCTTCGTCGCCCGAGCGCCCTACGAGGGCACGCCGACACCGAGGCGCGCCGCGTGCGCGGCTGCCTCGGCTCGGTTGCGGACGCCCAGCTTCGCCAGGATGTGGCTGACGTGGTGACCAGCCGGCTTCTCGCTGATGAAGAGCGTCCGCGCGATCTGCGCGTTCGTCAGCCCACGCGCGAGCAGCGCCAGGACCTCCCGCTCCCGCTCGGTGAGATCCTCGGAGCTGCGAGCCGCCGGCGCAGGTCCCGCGCCGAGCGTGCGGAGAACGGCTGCCGCCGAATCGCGTGAGCGCAGCGCACCGAGCTCGGCGAACGTGGCGAGCGCGGCGCGGGCCTCCTCGAGGGCGAGCTCCGGCTGGTCGCCCGCGAGCGACCGTGCGAGCTCGACGCGGGCCTCGGCGGTCTCGTGCGGCATGCCGAGCCGGGCGAAGAGGTCGAGCGCCCCGCGGGCGTAGTCGTGAGCCTCCCGGTCGGCGCCCGCCGCAAGGGCCACGCGTGCCGAGGCAAGCCGGGAACGGGCCATGACGAGCGGCTGGCCGCAGGCGGTCGCCGCCTCCTCGAGCTCTCGCGCGGCCTCCACGGCGCGGTCGAGGGCGCCCGTGGCGATGAACGCGTCGGTGAGCGCCGATCGGATGCGCGAGGCGAGCAGGACGTCGCCGCCGTGCCCGGCGAGCGCCCGATCGAGGAGGCCGGCCGCGACCCGCGGATCGGCTTCGGCGAGCCGGAGCTCCGCCAGCGCCAGGAGAGCCGTCGGGCTCTCGCCTCGCGTCGCGAGGAGCTCGCGCGCCTCGGCGAGGCGGCCCTGGCGGACGCGAAGGAGCGCCAGCGCCGCCACGGTCGGCGCCGCCATCGCGGGGATGGCGCGCGCGTGGGCCTCGAGTGCCTCGCGGAGCGCGGCCTCGGCGTCCTGCCACCGGCCCGACGCGGCGAGCACCTCGGCGTGGATGGTGCCGCAGGCACCGAAGAGCGGCACGATCGTCCGCGTCTGCGCATACTCGTCGACGACGCCGCACCACTCCGTCGCTCGCTCCCAATCACCTGCGCTCGCGGAGGCCGCGATCATGTTGCAGCAGGCCTCGCCGAGCGTGTGGGGGTTCTGGACGCGGCCGGCGGTCGCCGCCGCCATCGCCTCCTCGAGCCGCCGCATGCCGTCGTCGACCCGCCCGGCGGCGATCTCCGCCTGGCCGAGCGCCGTCAGCGCGAAGACCTCGAGGTCGATGTCGCGATAGGAGCGGCCCAGTGCGAGCGCGGCCTCGGCAAGCGCAATGCAGTCGTGAACGTCGGCGCGGCGAGCGCGCTCGACCGTCACCCAGCCCGCGCCGGAGCAGTCCGCGTGCCCCTCGAGCGCGCGCTCGGCCCGTTCCAGCCACCCGTTCGCGAGCGATGCGCGCCCGGAGACGTAGTACTGGTGCGAGATCCACACGGCGAGCCGCGCCGCCCGGTCGCAGTCGCCGCGGTCGCCGTATGCGAGGCAGGCCCGCTGGCGCACGTCGAGCGCCTCGTCGATCTCGCCGAGGAACCAGAGCGCGAGCCCGTACCCCTCGAGCGCTTCCGGGTCGCCGTCGTCGAGCGCCGAGCCGAATGCCGCGCGTGCCGCATCCCAGTCACCGGCCGCAAGCGCCCGGTTCCCCTCCGAGATCGCGAGGTCCACGCGCTGAGTGTGGCACGCACATGGACGCTGGGCCAGTCGCGTCCGACTGAAGTCGGACGCGGAATCCCTGTTCTTCCCCGTCCGACTTCAGCCTGAATCCACCGCTTGTGGTTGCTGGTGGTGGTGGGCGGGTCGCGGGGGGGGTGTGTGTGGTCGTCTGGTCAGGTGCCGATGGTGCTGTGTGGCGGCGCTTGGGGTGGTT
>VGCB01000221.1 GCA_016870235.1 Actinomycetota bacterium
TGTCGGTGCTCGCCGGGCCGCCGTCCGTCGCCCACGCCGAGGCGCTCCTGCGCGGGACGGCACTGCGGAGCGCGAGGGTGCCGGACGCGCTCGAGGCGATCGTCGTGCCGCTCGCCTGGAAGGCGCTGCACCAGCCGCGCGTGGCGCTCAATCCGATCACGGCGGCGGCCACTGCAGCCCACGCGCTGCGGCTCTGGCGCGACCGCCCACCGCTCGCCGACGGCGGCACGGTGATCGTCCCGCACCCGTTCGGGGGCGCGGTCGGGTCGGGCCCCGACGCTCCGTACCTCCGTCTCCTCAACGCCGTGCGCTCCGGGGTCGAGGGCCGGCGGCTGACCGCGGTCGAGCGGCTCGCGCGGATGGATGCGCGGGCGCTCGAGCGCTACCGCACCGGCCGCACCGTCCACCCGCTCTTGCCGTTCGCCGACTGGGACGGCGCCTCGACCGCTCTCTCGCGCGCCGGCCGCGTGATCGTCGCCGGCTGCCGCGACGCGAGCGCGGCGCGGGCGCTCGGGTTCGTCCCCACCCACAACCTGCAGACCGCGCTCCAGATGGCCGAGGGCGTGCGGACGGGCACGGGACCGGCCGGCTTCCTGCTCGCTCCTCCCTACCCGCCGCTCCTTCCGTAGCGGGACGCAGGCGGCTGACGCCGGACCCGGGCGAAGAGGCGCTACTCGAGCCCGAGGTAGGCCTTCTGCACCTTCTCGTCGCTCTTGAGATCCGCGGCGGCGCCCGCGAGCGTGACCGCGCCCGTCTCGAGGACGTACGCGCGGTGGGCGACGTCGAGCGCCATCAGCGCGTTCTGCTCGACGAGGAGCACCGGCGTCCCCTGCCGGTTGATCTCGACGACGATCTCGAAGATCTTCTCGACGAAGATCGGCGCCAGGCCCATCGAGGGCTCGTCGAGCATCAAGAGCTTCGGCCGCGCCATCAGCGCGCGGCCGATCGCGCACATCTGCTGCTCGCCGCCCGACATCGTGCCCGCCTTCTGCGTCCGGCGCTCGTAGAGGCGCGGGAAGAGCTCGAACACGCGCTGCATGTCCTGGCGGATGCCGTCCGCGTCCTGGCGCTGGAACGCGCCCATCTCGAGGTTCTCCGTCACCGACATCTTCGGGAAGAGCCGGCGGCCCTCGGGCGACTGGGAGATCCCGAGCGCGACGACCTCGTGCGACGGCGTCCGCGTGATGTCGGCGCCGTTGAAGACGATCGTGCCGCGGCGCGGGTGGAGGATGCCGTTGATCGTGCGGAGCGTCGTCGTCTTGCCGGCGCCGTTCGCGCCGATCAGCGTCACGATCTCGCCCGCGCGCACCTCGAGCGTGATCCCCTTGAGCGCCTGGATGGCGCTGTAGAAGGTCTGAACGCCGTCGAGCGAGAGGACGACGCCGTCCGCGCTCATTCGTGCTTCCCCGCCGCGCCGTGACCGAGGTACGCCTCGACGACCCGCGGGTTCTCCCGCACCTCGCGCGGCGTGCCCTCGGCGATCTTCTGCCCGAACTCGAGCACCGTGATGTGCTCGGAGACGTTCATCACGACCTTCATGTCGTGCTCGATCAGCAGCACCGTGAGGCCGCGCTCGTCCCGGAGCCTGCCGATGAAGCCGGTGAAGGCATGCGACTCCTGCGGGTTCATCCCGGCGACCGGCTCGTCGAGCAGGATCAGCTTCGGCCTCGTGCCGAGCGCGCGGGCAACCTCGAGCCGGCGCTGATCGCCGTACGCGAGGCTCCGCGCGTACTCGTCCTCCTTGCCTGCGAGCCCGCAGTAGGCGAGGAGCTCACGGGCCGTGTCGTGCGCCTGCGCCTCCTCGCGCTTGACGCGCGGCGGCCGGAAGATGCCGCCGAGGACGCCCGCCTTGAGCCGGCAGTGCATGCCGACGAGCACGTTCTCGAGCGCGGTCATCTCGTTGAAGAGGCGGATGTTCTGGAACGTGCGGCCGATCCCGCGCTCGACGACCGCGTGGGGCGGCTTCGCCGTGATGTCCACGCCGTCGAAGAGGACGCGGCCCGCGGTCGGCTTGTAGACCCCCGTGATCATGTTGAAGAAGGTCGTCTTGCCGGCGCCGTTCGGGCCGATCAGGGCGGTGATCGAGCTCCGCGGCACCGTGAAGTCGACGTCGCTGCAGGCGACGAGCCCGCCGAACTCCTTGCGGAGGCCCGTCACGTCGAGGAGCAGGTCGGCGCTCACGACCGCTCTCCGGCGACCTTCGGCTCGGACAGCTCGTCGCCGTGGAGCGCGTCCTCGAACTCGGCCTTCCGACGCGCCTCGGGGAGGAGCCCCTGCGGCCGGAACAGCATGACGGCGAGAATGATCAGCCCGTAGATCCCGAACTTGATCTGCGGGATGTCGATGTTGGTGCCGACGTTGTCGTTCACCCAGGCGCCGATGTTCCCGAGCCCCTCGATGTCGAGGTAGGTGAGGAACGCGGCCCCGAGGAGGACCCCCCAGATGTTGCCCATGCCGCCGAGGATGACCATGCAGAGGACGAAGATCGAGATCTGGAAGTAGAAGTCGTCGGGGAAGACGCCGGTCTTGTACGCGGCGAACCAGCAGCCGGCGAGGCCGCCGAAGAACGCGCCGGCTGCGTACGACCAGGTCTTCGTGCGCATCAAGGGGACGCCCATCGCGGCGGCTGCGGTCTCGTCCTCGCGGATCGCGATCCAGGCCCGGCCGAGGCGCGAGTCGCGCAGGCGCCAGCTCGAGAAGATCGTGATCGCGACGAGCACGAGGCCGCCCCAGTAGAAGAACGTCGTCGGGTTGAGGTACGTGCCCGCCTCCGACAGGAACGACCAGCCGCCGAAGCCGGGAGAGTCGATCGGGGTGATCCCGCGCGGGCCGTTCGTGAGGTTGAAGCCGAAGACGTTCTCGCCGTTCCGCGCCACCTGCGGCAGGATCTCGCCGAAGCCGAGGGTGACGATCGCGAGGTAGTCGCCGCGGAGCCGCAACGTCGGCAGGCCGATGATGACCCCGAAGACGGCGGTGATGATGCCCGCCGCGAGGATGAGGATCCAGATCGAGATGTGGATCCCCGGGAACCCGGGCGCGACCCCCGCGGCGCCGAAGTTCGAGGTCGCCCCGGCGAAGATGGGAGATGCGAACCAGGCGGCCACGTAGGCGCCGATCGCGTAGAAGACGACGTAGCCGAGGTCGAGGAGCCCGGCGTAGCCGACGACCATGTTGAGGCCGAGCGCCATGACCATGAAGATCGCGACGGGCACCATCGTCGTCATCGCGGGGAACGTCTCGAGCACCGGTAGGGCGTACAGCTTGTCCACGTAGAGCGGGTAGAGGAACGCGAGCGCGACGACGACGAGCGGCAGCACGATCTTCCGCGGCACACGCGGCATCACCCAGAGCGCATAGGCGATGGCGCAGGTGATCAGGAAGCCCGGGTCGGGATTGCGGAGGGGGAGGAAGACCAGAAGCAGGACGCCGAGGACGAGCAGCGGGAAGACGTAGCGCCGGAACGACCCCGGCAGCTCGAGCCAGCGAACGCGGGCACCCGGGAAGCCGGCCGCCGCGAGGCCACGCCAGAGCAGTGGGTCGCGATGCCTCGCCATCAGGCGCCTTCCGGCTCTCCTTCTCCGAGCAGGCCGGCAGGGCGGAAGACGAGGATCAGGATGAGGATCCCGAACACGATCGACTGCGTCCAGCTCGCCCCCGGCGCGTGCCACGCGAGCCCTTCGTTGAACGCCTGGATGAGACCGATCAGGAGGGCGCCGAGCACTGCTCCCGGCAGGTTCCCGATCCCACCGAGAACGGCGGCGGTGAACGCGATCAGCCCGAGCTGGAAGCCCTGGTCGAAGCGGACGTTCGTGTAGTAGAGCGCGTAGATGACGCCGGCCGTGCCTGCGAGCGCGCCGGCGATCAGGAACGTGAACGAGATCGTCCGGTTGACGTCGATGCCCATCATCCCTGCTGCGTCCTTGTCCTGCGCGACCGCGCGCATCGCCTTGCCCTGTCTCGTGTTCTGCACGAGGTACACGAGCCCGAGCAGGACGGGGACCGTGATCAGGAGCACGATCAGCTGGTTCCAGCGGTACTCGACGCCCCCGACCGAGAAGACCTCGGATCGTGGCAGGATGGGATCGAGCGTGAGGTACTCGGGACCCCACACCGCAAGGGCGATGTTGGAGAGGAGGAACGACGCGCCGATCGCGGTGATCAGCGGTGCGAGCCGGGGCGCGTTCCGGAGCCGGCGGTACGCGACGAGCTCGACCGTCGCGTTGATCAGCCCGCAGGCGATCATGGTCAGCGCGAGGAGACCCAGGATCGAGAGGAAGAGCACGAATCCGTTCTCGCCCTCGCCGAGGCGGAAGACCTCCGTCACGAGCGTGATGCAGATCATGCCGCCGAGCATGAAGACGTCGCCGTGGGCGAAGTTGATCAGCTGCAGGATCCCGTAGACGAGCGTGTACCCGAGCGCGACGAGTCCGTAGAGCGCCCCGTTGGAGACGCCGATCAGGAGCACCTCGAAGAAGTTCGCCGGCTCCTTGACCGCGTTGACGATCAGCCACGCGACGACGAGCGCCACGAGCGCGAGGCCGAGGTACGGCGTGACACGCGCAACCCAGCTCTGGCGGATCCGGACGACGTGGGTGTGGGCCTGCGCGACCACCGCAGTGAGGTCCGGAGGCGAGAGCCCGGCGGGGTGACCGCCGGGCTCTCACGGATCCGGATGGATCAGACCTTGACCTTCGGGATGATGAGCCGGTCGAACGGGCCCTTGCCGCCCTTGATCTTGTAGATCGTGATCGCGCGGAGGCTCGTGTCGCCGTTACTGTCGAGCGTGAACGACCCGAGGATGCCGTCCTTCACGTTCGTCTTGTAGAGCTGGTCGGAGACCGAGTTGCGGGTGCCGTCCGACCGGGCGATCGCGTCGAGGAGCACCTCGGCCGCCTGGGCCGCGTACACCGCGTACGGGTCGACCGTCGCGCTCTTCTGGAACTTCGCGAAGTCGGCGACGAACTTCTTGCCGGCCGGGCCGAGCCTCTCGTTCGGGTAGCCGGCGACGCTGACGAACATGTTCTCGGCTGCCGCGCCCGCGCCGTCGACGACGGCGGAGATGGGCGTGAAGCCGTCGGGGCCGATGAGCGTCACGCCTGCGCCGAGCCCGGCGCGCAGATCCTTGACGAGCTTGCCGCCGTTGTTGCAGACGATCCCGCCGAGGAACACGACCTGGGCACCCGTGCCCTTGATCTTGTTCGCGAGCGCCTCGTAGCTCGACGCCTTCGGGTCCCAGGCCTCGTAGCCGGAGACCTTGATCCCGAGCTTCTTCGAGGCGATCTGGTACGCGTCGGCGACGCCCTTCCCGTACGCCTCGTTGTCGGTGAGGATGTACGCGGAGGTCTTGCCGAGCTGCTTCGTCAGCTCCGCGAGCGCGGGCGACTGGAAGTCGTCCGTCGCGACCACGCGGGCATAGTTCCGCTTGCCGGTCGGGTAGTAGATGTTGGGCTCGCCGGGGTCGGTCAGGCCCTTGACGGGCTTGGTGATGCCGGGGCCGGTGTT
>VGCB01000222.1 GCA_016870235.1 Actinomycetota bacterium
GGAAGTGGCTGATCGAGGTCTCGCGGCCGATGGTCGGCTCGCCGTCGAGGCAGAGCGACACGTCGGTCGAGGTCCCGCCCATGTCGAACGTGAGGATGTTCCGGAAGCCGGCCGTCTTCGCGACGTGAAGCGCGCCCGCGACGCCGCCGGACGGGCCGGAGAGGACGCCGTAGATCGGGTTCCGCGCCGCCTCGCGCGTCGTCATCAGGCCGGCGTCGGAGCGGAGGATGTTGACGTCGGCGGTGGCGCCGATCGCCTTCAGCTGCTCCTGGAGGCCGGTCACATAGGCGCCGACCCGCGGGCGCACGTACGAGTTCATGCACGCGGTCAGCGTCCGCTCGTACTCCCGGAATTCGGGCAGGACGTGGGCGGAGAGCGTGACCGGGAACCCCGGGTAGAGCCGCTCGACGATGGCGCCGATCTGCTCCTCGTGCGCCGGGTTCACGTACGAGTTGACGAGGCCGACGGTCAGCGACTCGACACCGCTCTCGACGAGCTCGCGCACGATCCCCTCGACCTGCTTCTCGTCGACGGGCACGACGGTCAAGCCGCGCGCGTCCATCCGCTCGGTCGCCTCGCGCGTGTCGGCGAGCGACGCGGGCGGGTCGGGCTTGATCATGATGATCCAGCCGGCCAGGGGCCCCGGGGTCTGCGACCGCGCGAGGTGGAGGATCTGCTTGAAGCCCATCGTCGTGATCAGTCCGACGCGAGCCCCCTTCGACTCGAGCACCGCGTTCGTCGCCACGGTCGTGCCGTGCAGGATGTTGCGGAGGTCGCCGACGCCGATCCCGGCCTCGTCGCAAATCCTGCGGACGCCGGTGAGGACGCCCTCGGAGGGGTCCGCCGGGGTCGAGGGGGTCTTGACGCGGAACTGCGCGCCCCCTGGTTCGTCACTGACGAGGAAGAGGTCGGTGAACGTCCCACCGACGTCGACCCCCAGCCTGTACGCCATTTCCATCCTTTCCGACGGGGTCAGGTCTTGCATGTTGCGTCGTCGGTGCGCGGTCATCGTGCCGGGTCAGGCGACGCAACATGCAAGACCTGACCCCCCGCGACCGGCGCGAAGACGCCGGCCTTGTAGACCATGCCCTCGAGCGGCCGTCCCAGGACGCCCTCGAGCCACTCGGCGATGACGACCAGGGCATCGAGGTCGATGCCGGTCTCCACCCCCTCGCCGTGGAGGAGGTAGACGAGGTCCTCGGTGCAGATGTTCCCCGTGGCCCGTGGTGCGAACGGGCAGCCGCCGATCCCGGCGACCGATGCGTCGAGCACCGTCGCGCCCGCCTCGACCGCCGCCCAGGCGTTCGCGATCCCGGTGTTCCGCGTGTTGTGCAGGTGAACCCCGACCGGGGTTGCCGAGCTGGATCGGGCTCCGGAGACGATGTTCGTGATCTGACGCGGCACCGCGACGCCGACCGTGTCGGCGAAGACCACCTCGTCGACACCCGCGTCCACGAAGCGCGCGGCGAGCTCGAGGACGCGACCCGGGTCGATCGCGCCCTCGAACGGGCAGCCGAACGAGGTGCCGAGCGTGATGGTCGCGCGCAGGCCGTCCGCATGAGCCGTCTCGATCATCCGCAGGCACGACTGCACCGAGGACTCGACGTCGGCGCCCGAGTTCCGCCTGTTGAACTCCTCCGAGACGGCGAAGGCGAAGTGCGCCTCGTCGAGGCCCGTCGCGCGCAGCCGCTCGTAGCCCTTGTCGTTCAAGGCGAGGCCCGCGTACACGGTGCCCTCGCGGCGCTCGATGCCCGCCACGACCTCCTCTGCGCCTGCCATCGCGGGCACCCGGGCCGGGTTGACGAAGCTGACGGCCTCGATTCGCGGGACGCCTGCCGAGGCGAGCCGGTTGACGAGCTCGGCCCGCACCGACGGCTCCAGCACCTTCGGGTCGTTCTGCAATCCGTCCCGGGGCGCGACGTCGCAGATCGTGACTCTGCTCATATCACTCCCTCGTCCTTCAACGAGGCGAGCTCCTCGGGTCTCAGCCCGAGGAGCTCGCCGTAGACCTCGGCGTTGTGGCTGCCTTCCTCCCACGTCGCCGACCAGCGCACCGAGCCGGGCGTCTCCGAGAACTTCGGGATGATCCCCGGCGCCGTGAAGGCGCCGAACTCGGGGTCGATCTGCTCGATCAGCATCTCCCGGGCGCGGTACTGCGGGTCGTCGAAGATGTCGGCGATCGTGTACACCGGGCCGCAGATGACGCCGGCCTCGTTCAGCACCCGGTCGATCTCGGCCGCGTCGCGTGCCTTCGCCCACTCGGCGATGATCCCGTCGAGCTCGTCCTGGTGCTCGCCGCGGCCCAGGTGGGTCGCGTAGCGCTCGTCGGTCGCGAGCTCGGGCATCCCCATCGTCGCCGCCAGCCGCTTGAACACGTTGTCCTGGTTCGCCGCGATCACCATCCACTTGTCGTCGCGCGACTTGAAGATATTGGAGGGCGCGATGCCCTTGAGCTTCGTCCCGCCCGGCCCGCGCACCACGCCGGCGCGGTCGTACTCCGGGACCATGCTCTCGAGGAACGAGAAGCACGCCTCCATCAACGAGACGTCGATCACCTGCCCGCGGCCGCCGCCGAGCGAGTCGCGCCAGTAGAGGGCGGCGAGAACGCCCATGGTCGCGTACATGGCCGCGAACGAGTCGCCGAGCGAGAGGTGCACGCGGGGCGGCGGCTCGTCCGGGAACCCGTTCACGTAGCGGATGCCGCCCATCGCCTCCGCCACCGAGGCAAAGCCGGCGCGCGCCGCATACGGGCCTGTCTGCCCGTAGCCCGAGACCCGCGCGATCACGAGCTTGCGGTTCGCCTCCCACAGCTCGGCCGGGCCGAGGCGCCACTTCTCGAGCGTCCCCGGCCGGAAGTTCTCGACCACGACGTCGGCCGTCTTCACGAGGTCGAGCAGCAGCTTCTGGCCGCGCTCTTCACGGAGGTTGAGCGTCACGCACTTCTTGTTCCGCGACTGCACCGGCCACCAGAGCGAGCGGCCCTTGAAGCGCGCCTTGCCCCAGTCGCGCAGCTGGTCTGGCTGACCCGGCGCCTCGACCTTGATGATCTCCGCCCCCCAGTCGCCCATCAGGCGGCCCACGAACGGGCCGGCCAGGAGCTGGCCGAGCTCGATCACGCGGATGCCCTCGAGCGGGCCGGCGGGACCCGTGCCCGGCGGCGTCACTGAGCCTGGCTGCGTCATGCGGGCGCCTCCTGTTCGACCACCGTCCGGACGTGCGCGACGAGGAGGTCGCGCGCCTCGTACACGTGTTCCTTCATCACCAGCTCCGCGCGCTCCGCATCCCGCCGCGCGAGCGCAGCGGTGATCTGCCGGTGGTAATGGAGCGAGATCGCCGTCTGCTCGGGCGAGTAGTACGCGTACGAGCGGTAGACGAGCGGCAGCTGCACGACGCTTCGCACCATCGCCGCCAGGCGCTCGCTGTCGGCGAGCTCGAGGATGAGCCCGTGAAACGTCGCGTTCTCGGCGACGATCCCCTCGATCGGCGCGCCCTTGAGACGGGCGAAACGCTCGCAGCTCTCCGCGAGACGGGCAATCGCGGAGTCGTCGATCCGGCTCGCTGCGCGGCGGGCTGCGTATCCCTCGAGCAGCGCGCGCAGCTCGTACAGCTCCTCGAGGTCGTCGGCCGTGTGCGCGCGCACCGTTGCCCCGCGATTCGGCGCCGCGTCGACGAGCCCCTCGGCCTGGAGGATCAGGAGCGCCTCGCGGACCGGCGTCCGGCTGATCCCGAGCCCCCGTGCGAGCTCCTCCTCCTTCAGCCGCTCACCGGGCGCCACCCGGCCCTCGACGATTGCCCGCCTGACGGCCTCGCTCACCGTCACGCTCGTGTTCCCGGATGGCTGACCGGCGGAGACCGTCCTCGACATGGTCGGGGATTGTATGCAATTCCCGAGCTCCCCGTCCCCGCGTCATGCGGCGGAGATCGCGGCGGCGTCCGGTGCCTGCTCGGAGATGGAGCGCAGACGTCCCGGATTCCGGCAGGCGCGCCGCATGTGCCGGCCTGCGCGCGCGACCGCCGGCCTGGATCGCCGCGACGATGGCAGCACCGAGCGCGACCGGGCCGGCGAACACTGCGATCACGAGACCGGGCCCGGAGACGCCCATCAGCAGCCCCGCAAGCGCGGGGGGCGCGAAGACACCGGTGACGGCCCGTCGAACGCTGTGAGACGCCGCACTACCATGCCCATTTCGGGAGTGCGGCGTCCCGAACCGGCACGGTTTTCCCGTCAAACGTTGTGAGACGCCGCACTAGGCGACGCGAACGGCCACGACCCCGTCAAGCAGGAGATCGACGAGCAGCGAGCGGGCGCGATCCTCCGGCCAGGCGTGGGCGCCGCGAAGGTGGCGGTACGTCCGATCGGTCGCGTTCACCAGCACCGTCGCCGCCTCGCCCACGTCGAGGCACCGGATGGAGCCGTCGCCGACGCCCTCGCCGAGGAGCTGCTCGATCGCCTCCACGTACCCCTCGCGCGAGCGGACGCTGCCGCGGCGCTCGTGGAAGAACGCCCGGTCGGTCTCCTCGTCCAGCCCGAGCAGGAAGCCGAGATGGCGCTCGGTGACGTCGCAGACGGCGTGCAGCGCCGCCCGCAACCGGTCGGGCACGGGGCCGGGACGGTCGACGACCGGCGTCAGCGTCTCGCGGAAATCGGCCTCGTAGGCTTGCGCCAGCAGGCCGAGGATCTCCTCGCGCCCGAGCCCGTGCCGGTGCAGGGTCATGCGTGAGAGGCCCGCCGCCTCCGCGACCCGCGCCAGGGTCAGGCCGCTCCAGCCGCGCTCGGCGATCACCGCCGAGGCGCCCGCGACGACGCGCTCCACGACCCCGTTGACGGCCATGACCCTGGATGCTTGCACATCCTGTTACGTCCGTGTAACACTCGTCGCGACCCACGAGATCATGGAGGAGCGATGCCCGTCATCGAAGTGAAGCTCTACGACCGGCGTGTCACGGAGGAGTCGGTGCCGAGGATGATCGAGGCGCTCACGCAGGCGCTCCACGAGTCGAGCGGCGCCGCCGTCGACCACATCCAGGTCATCATCCAGGGCGTGTCCCCCTCGAACTGGGGGATCGCGGGCAAGCAGCAGTCGTAGCGGATGGAAGCGAACAGGGTGCTCATTCCGAAGACGCCCGCCGAGGCCGAGAAGGCGTTCGGCGCCGGCACGGGCGTCACGGTGATCGCGGGTGGGACGATCGTCATGCCCGAGATCACGATCGGCCGGCTCCGGCCGAAGAAGGCGATCCTCCTCACGCAGGCCGGCCTCGGCGGCATCGAGCGAGGGAACGGGTGGATCACGATCGGCGCCGCGACCCCACTGGCCGACCTCGTCGGCCTCCCCGCTCCGGTCGGCCCGTGCGCCGCCAACGTCGCCGACGTCGAGATCCGCGCGCAGGCGACGCTCGGCGGCAACCTCTGCGCGGGCGTGGGCCCCGAAGCGCCGCGGGGCGACCTCCAAGGGGCGCTCCTCGCGGTCGGCGCCACGGCCCGA
>VGCB01000223.1 GCA_016870235.1 Actinomycetota bacterium
GCGGCCACGAACGTTCATGTTCTGGTGTTCGGCCGCGCGCGCCCCCAAAGGGATCACTCGAACGGGTGACGTGCGCGCCGGATCGTGCGCTACGTGCGCGGGTATCGGCGTCCGGCTCTCGGATGCCCGCCCTCGTCGGGGCGCGGCCGCTGCGCTACTGTCGTGATGTGACATGCTCTGACTGTCGCGTTCGCACTCGCCTGTTGCACCGCTCCGCTGGTGGCGCAGGCGGGCGAGGGGGCAACGCCCGACTACCTCAGGTTCGGCACGCGCGTGAACGACACGTAGGGAGTCCTCCGCTCGTGGGTCGCCGATCCCTCCGACCGGCGCGGCCTCGAGCGGACGACCATCGCCGAGCTCCTTCGCCGGCTCACCCCGCCCGACGCGATCGTCGCCTCCGGCGACCTCGACCGGCGCGCCCGGTTCTACGCGTAGGCGAAGACCTGCGCGGGCTCGTGCTTCGGCCTCGCCGTCGTCCGCGAGGGCGGCCGGGCCGTCCTCGTGCGCATCGGCCTCGACACGTGGACGGGGCGTCGGTTCGGATGCGTCGGCTTCCGCCCGGTCTTCGACGAGCGCACCGGACAGACGCTCCAGCCGTGGCTGATCCCTGGCTGGAAGCCGAGGATCGAGGACGCGGGCGCGTACCCGAAGATGCGGATCGGCCTGACCGGGAAGACGGAGGAAGGCTGCGCGACCGGCGTGGCACCGGCCTGGGCGCGGCCGAAGCCGCCCGCGGGCGCGACGGCAGGCGCCCAGCCGCTCGAGATCGCGATCGAGCGGGCCGGCGAGCTCGTCGCCGTCCGCGTGCGCTCGACCGACCCCGCAACGCGCGAGTCGCTCACCGTCCAGGCGTCGATCGAGGGGCAGTGGCTGTCGCGGGGGACGATCTCGCTCTCCGGTGCGGGCGCGACGAGCGAGGTGCGCTTCGGGCCGGTCACGGCAGGCACGCAGATCAGGGTCGTCCGGCTCGACGGGACCGTCGCCGCCTCGGCGACACCGTAGTAGCGTCCTCACCACGTACCGGTCAAGCAGGGAACGAGTACAGCCTCTCCCAACGTTGCGTGGGAAACCGGGCGAGAGACGCTGCGACCCCTTCGGGATCACGCCCGTCCCGCGTGCTCGCGGCATCCTGGCGTGCAGGGTGTTCAGCAAGCATGCGTGCAGCAAGCATGGTCGTGCGGCGTCTCGCAACGACGATTTCCCTGGGGATGTTGTGAGACGCCGCACGAGCGCGCCCGACGTGGCGATCGTCGGCGGCGGCATCTCCGGAATGGCGCTCGCCTGGCAGCTCGTGGAGCGTCGGCAGACGGTCGCGATCGTCGACCGCGCGGGGCTCGGTGCCGGAGCGACCGCGATCCAGCCCGGGGGCGTCCGCCGCCAGTGGAGAAACCGGGCGAACTGCCTGCTTGCGGCCGAGTCGATCGGCTTCTACCGCGAGCTCGGCACTCGCCTCGGGGTCACGGTCGACGCCGGCTTCCAGGCCTGCGGCTATCTGTTCGTCGCGCACACGGAGGAGGCGCTCGCGAGCCTCGCGGTCGGCGTCGCCGTCCAGAACGAGCTCGGCGTCCCC
The DNA here is from genome assembly GCA_016870235.1 of Actinomycetota bacterium. The sequence goes on from VGCB01000223.1 coordinate 1,571, forward strand.
TCGCGGTTGCTGACGTCCGCGGAGGCGTCGGCCATCGTCCCCGGCCTGAACGGGAGCGCGGTCGTCGGCGCCTCGTTCTGCGCCGAGGACGGCTACTTCGACCGGCCGCAGGCCGTCGTCGGCGCGTTTGTCGAGGCTTGTAGCGCGGCCGGCGTCGCGGTCGAGCAGGCGTCCGTCGAGGCGATTGAGCCGTGCGGCGAGCGCTGGTCGCTGGCGCTCGCGGGCGGGAGCCGCCTTGAGGCAGGGCAGGTTGTCGTCGCCGCCGGCTGGGAGACGCCCGCGCTCCTCGAGCCGCTCGGAGTACGCCTGCCGATCCACCGGGAGCCCCGCTACCTCTTCTACAGCGACCCGATCGCGAAGCGGCTCCTCGAGCCGCTCGTCGTCTCGCCCGAGCGGCACCTGGCGGCGAAGCAGCTCGGCGACGGCAGCGTCCTCGCGAGCGATCTCAGCGCCGGCTCCGACCCGGCCGAGGGCGAGGACGTCTGGCGCCGCCGCCTCCGGGCCGGACTCTCCGAGCTCCTGCCGATCCTCGACTACGTCGGGCTGCCGACGATGGTCGAGGGGCTGTACGACCTCACTCCTGACGGGATGGCAATCGTCGGTGCGGTGCCCGGGCACGACGGGCTCTGGGCTCATGCGGGGCACAGCGGGCGCGGGTTCATGATGGCCCCGGCGATGGCGCGGCTGCTCGCCGACGCGATCATGGACGGCGCCGCCGACGAGCTCCTGCAGCCGCTCTCGCCTGGGCGCTTCGACGGTGCTCCCCTCGCCGCCGAGTTGCAGGTGGTGTGAGCGTGGCTCGTTTCCAGGTCGGCATCGACATCGGCGGCACCTTCACTGACGTCGTCGTGCTCGACCTCGAGCGCGGGACGACGGCGCTCGAGAAGACGCTCACCACGCCACGCGACCTGTGGGAGGGGATCGAGCGCGGCCTCGCGCAGGCCGGGGTCGACCTGAGCGACGCCGTCATCGCACACGGGACGACCGTCGGCCTCAACACGCTGCTCGAGCGGCGCGGCGCGCCGACCGGACTGCTCACCACCGTCGGATTCCGCGACGCCTACGAGATCGGCCGCGGGGCGCGGCCCGACATGTACAACCTCTTCTTCCGCAAGCCCGTCCCGCTCGTCCCGCGCGAGCACCGGCGTGAGATTCGGGAGCGTCTCGATGCGGACGGCGCCGTCGTCGCGCCCCTCGAGGAGGAGGATGTGCTTGCCGCCGCGGAGCACTTCCGCGTCGCAGGCGTCCGCGATCTCGCGATTTGCTACCTGCACGCCTACCGCAACCCGGCTCACGAGCGGCGGACAGCGGAGATCTTGCGGGAGACCTACCCGGAGGCGACCGTGTCGGCGTCGCACGAGCTGATGCGCGAGTGGCGCGAGTACGAGCGGACGAGCACCACGTGCGTCAACGCGTACATCCGGCCCCGCACCGGCGCTTACCTCGAACGGGCGGCAGAGTCCCTCGCGGCGGGCGGCTACCGAGCCCCCTTCTTCATCAACCAGTCCTCGGGAGGCATCGTCTCGTCCGACACCGCGCGTGCGCGACCCGTCGCGACCCTGCTTTCCGGGCCCGCGGGCGGCGTCGCCGCGAGCGCGCGGCTCGGCGGCCTCGCCGGCTTCGAGAACGTGATCGCGTTCGACATGGGTGGAACCAGCACCGACGTCGCCGTGATCCAGGGAGGTCGCCAGCGACTCACCGCCGACTCAAAGATCGATGGCCACCCGATCTCCATCCCCGCGTCCGACCTGCACACGATCGGCGCAGGCGGTGGCTCGCTCGCCTCGATCGACGACGTTGGCGCGCTCCGGGTTGGCCCCGAGAGCGCCGGCGCCGAGCCCGGTCCGGCCTGCTACGGGCGAGGCGGCACCCAGCCGACGGTGACCGACGCGAACCTCGTCCTCGGCCGCGTGGCGCCGAGCCGCTACGTCCCCGGCGGCCTCGAGCTCGAACTGGATCAGGCAGCGCGGGCGATCGAGCGGGAGATCGGGAATCCGCTCAGCCTCGCCCTCGAGGAGGCGGCCGCGGGCATCGTCGACATTGTCAACCTAAAGATGGCGATGGCCGTGCGGGCCGTCACCGTCCAGCGCGGCCTCGACCCGAAGGACTTCGTGCTGTACGCGTTCGGCGGCGCGGGCCCCGTGCACGCGTGTTCGATCGCCCGCGAGCTCGGCATCCCGACCGTCGTCGTCCCGGTCGCCCCCGGGCAGTTCTCCGCCCTCGGGATCGCGACGACCGACGTCCGCCACGACGTCGTCCGCACCGCCCTCGTGCGAGCGTCCGAGCTGACGGTCGCGCGGCTCGCGGAACTCCTCGCCGAGGTCGAGGCGGAGGGGCGCGACGCGCTCGCGGCCGAGGGCGTCGCGGCCGACGCGATGGAGCTTCGACGCGCGCTCGACGTCCGCTACGCGGGGCAGGAGTACACGATCACCGTTCCCGTCGAACCGGGGCCGATCGACGAGCAGGCGCTCAAGTCGGTGCGCGCGCGCTTCCACGAGCTCCACGAGCAAACGTACAGTCATGCCTCTCCGGCCGAGCCGATCGAGGTCGTCAACGTGCGGATCGAGGCGATCGGGCGCGTCGCGCGCGTCGACCCAGCGCCGATCGCTCAGGGCGAGGCGCAGCCACCCGCGGAGGCGCGCGTGGGGGAGGCGTCGGCGCTCTTCGCGCGCGGCGAGAGCCCGGTTGCGGCGGTCGTGTGGGATCGCGGCACGCTGCTCGCCGGCAACGTCGTCGACGGCCCCGCGATCGTCGCCGATACCGGTGCCACGACGGTGCTGCCGCCCCGGGCGCGCTGTCGGGTCGACGCGACCGGCCAGCTCGTCGTCACGGTCGAGTGCGAGGCTGTCTCCTGATGGCCGTCGACCCGATCGTGCTCGAGGTGATCCGCCACGCGCTCATCGCGACCGCGGACGAGATGAAGCTCAACCTCGCGCGCACCGCGCACAACCCGATCATCTACGAGGTGCTCGACTTCAGCGTCGGCGTCTTCGACGCAGAGCGACGGATGATCGCGCAGGCCGACGGGCTCCCGATCTTCCTCGGCAGCCTCGGCGTCGCCGTGCGCCAGGTTGTCGAGGACATCGGCGCCGAGAGGATGCGGCCGGGCGACCTGTACCTCTTCAACGACCCGTACGTGCAGGGAAATCACCTCAACGACCTGACGACGGTGGAGCCGGTCTTCACAGGCGATCGGATCTGCGGCTACGTCTCGACGCGCGCGCACTGGCTCGACATCGGCGGCAAGGATCCCGGTGGCTCGATCGACTGCACGGACATCGTGCAGGAGGGCCTGTGGCTGCGCTCGATCCCGCTCTACCGGGCTGGCGAGCTCGACGACGCGATCTGGCGGATCATCGAGTACAACGTCCGCTACACCGAGAACATGCTCGGCGACCTGCGCGCGCAGGTGGCGGCGTCGCGCACCGGCGCGCTGCGGTTCCGGGAGGTCGTCGAGCGTCACGGGGCTGCGACCGTGGACGACGCGATCGCCACGATGCTCGCGCAGGGCGAGGCGCGGGCGCGGGCGGCGGTCGCGGAGATGCCCGACGGCACGTACGAGGCGGAGACGTGGGTCGACACCGACTGCGTCGGCAGTGGTCCGCTCCCCGTGCGCGTCCGGTTGACGATCGAGGACAGCGAGGTCGTCGCCGATCTCACCGGTTGCGGCGCTCAGGTGGCGGGCCCCGTCAACTGCGGGCTCGCGGCCGCCGTCGCCGCCTGCCGTATCGCGCTGAAGGCGTTCACCTCGCCCGATACGCCGGCGACCGAGGGCGACTTCGCGCCGCTCACCGTCGTGGCGCCGCCCGGGAGCCGCTACAACGCCGTCTACCCAGCACCCACCTTCCTGTACGCGAAGGGCCTGACCGACGCGACCGTGCGCGCGCTCACCCTCGCCTGCCCGGAACGC
>VGCB01000224.1 GCA_016870235.1 Actinomycetota bacterium
CACTTGGTACGCGACCGTCGGGACCTGCCAGGTGTCCTTCACCTGCCGAATCACGTCCAGGTACGGGAGCCCCGGCTTGACCATCACGAGGTCGGCGCCCTCTTCGAGATCGAGAGCGACCTCCCGGAGCGCCTCGCGCGCGTTGGCCGGATCCATCTGGTACGTGCGCTTGTCGACGGAGCCCTGACGCCGCGCTGAGCCGAGGGCGGATCGGAACGGGCCGTAGAAGGCTGATGCGTACTTCACTGCGTACGACAGGATCAGCGTCCGCTCGAGCTCGGCTGCGTCGAGCGCCGCACGAATCGCGCCGACTCGGCCGTCCATCATGTCGGACGGAGCGACCACGTTGAAACCTGCTCGCGCGTGCACGAGCGCCATCTCGGCGAGGATGCCGACGGTTTCGTCATTCAGCACCTCACCGTCGCGGAAGACGCCGTCGTGACCGTGCGACGTGTAGGGGTCGAGCGCGATGTCGCCGATGAGCCCGAGGGCCGGAACGGCCTCGGCGAGCGCGCTCGCCGCCCGACACGCGAGGCCGCTCGGGTCCGTCGCGTGGGTTCCGAGGTCATCCTTGAGCGCCTCTGCAATCACCGGGAATACTGCGATGGCCGGGATGCCAAGCGCCTGCGCGCGCTTGGCGTCGACGACGAGTTGGTCGAGCGACAGACGCGACACGCCGGGAAGCGCGGCGAGCGACTCGCGTACACCACGGCCCTCCGTGACGAAGAGCGGCCAGCTCAAGTCCTCGGCGGCGAGTGTGTGCTCCCGCACGAGCGTCCGGATCCACTTGTGACGGGACGGGCTATCGGATCCTGACCGGGACAGCGAAGCGGATCAGGCCCGGGACGGCCAAGCGGATCCACCCGGGGACGGCCAAGCGGATCATCCTGCGGGGGTGAGCCCGGGCGGCCGGGACGGCCAAACGGATCCACCCGGGGACGGCCAAGCGGATCCGGTCGCGGGACGGCCAAACGGATCACCGGCCCGGGGGGGGCGCCGGTACACGCGCCTCGCGCTTCCGGCTCATTTCCGGGGCGCGGAGGCCCCATGAGCGCTCGGAGGATTCGGATGCACAGGTTGCAGGAGCTGGTTCGCCTACATCGGATGGGCGTTGGCGGGCGGGAGGCCGCGCGGCAGCTCCGCATGGGGCCCAACACGGCTCGGCAGTACCGGCGGGCGCTCAGCGACGGGGCGCTTCTCGACGGCGACGTGGATGCTTTGCCGCCGCTCGAGGTGCTCAAGGCCGCGCTGGAGAGGCACGCGCCGGCGAAGGTCCCCCCGCAGCAGACGTCGTCGGTTGCCGCGTTCCGCTCAGACGTCGAGCGCCTGCTCGAGCGCGGGCTCCGGCCGAGGGCGATCTTCGACCGGCTGGTGCTCGAGCAACCAGGGTTCGTCGGCTCCTACCCAGCGGTGAAGCGCCTCGCGCGCACCATCGCGAGGGAGCACGGCGTGCGGCAGAGCGACGTGGCCATCGTCGTCGAGACCGACCCGGGCGACGTCGCACAGGTCGACTTCGGCTACGCCGGACACCTCTGGGATCCGGACACGAAGACGCTGCGCCGCGCCTGGGTGTTCGTCATGGTGCTCGGGTACAGCCGCCACCTGTTCGCGCAGGTCGTGTTCGACCAGAAGTCCGAGACGTGGATCCGCCTGCACGCCGAGGCCTTCCGTGCGCTCGGCGGCGTTCCACGGACGCTCGTGCCCGACAATCTCAAGGCGGCCGTCATCCGCGCAGCCTTCGGAATCGACCAGGATTCCGGCCTCAATCGCAGCTACCGCGAGCTCGCTCGCCACTACGGATTCCGCATCGAGCCGACGCCGCCGCGCGCCCCGAAGAAGAAGGGCAAGGTCGAGGCAGGGGTGAAGTACGTCAAGCGCAACGCCCTCGCCGGACGCTACGGCGAGGACGTCACCACGGTCCGCCAGGTGCTCGCCCGGTGGAGCATCGAGATCGCTGGGACGCGCATCCACGGCACGACAGGAAAGAAGCCCCTCGAGGTGTTCGAGACCGAGGAGCGGAGCACCCTCATCGCGCTGCCGGTGCGCCCGTACGAGGTCGTCCTCTGGAAGCCCGCCACGGTACACGCCGACTGCCACGTCGAGCTCGACGGTCGCCTCTACTCCGTCCCGTGGCGCCTCATCGGACGCGAGGTCTGGATCCGCGCGACGCACGCGAGCGTCGTCGTGTACGACGAGGACGCCGTCGTCGCCCGCCACGAGCGCCGCGGCCAGGCGCTCCGCAGCACCCTCGATGAGCACCTGCCCGAGGAGCGCGCCGCGCTTCGGCACCGCCGCCGCGAGTACTGGGAGGAGCGCGCTGCCGTGATCGGCGAGGACGTCGCCACGTTCGTGCGGGCGTTGTTCGACGCCGACGACGTCCTGTCGCAGCTCCGGCGCGTACAGGCCATCGTCACGCACCTCGAGAAATTCCCACCGGAGCGCGCCCGGGCCGCGTGCCGTCGAGCCTCCTATTTCGGCGCCACGACGTACCAGTCCGTGCGCGACATCCTGCGGCGTGGACTCGACCTCGAGCCTCTGCCCGACGCCGCACCGCAGGCTTCCACCTGGTCCCCCCGCTTCGCCCGCGACACCCGAGCCCTCGCGCTCGCCCGCATCGGAGAAAACCATGACACTCACTGACGATCTCGTTCCCATCCTCAAGAAGCTCCGCCTGAGCGGAGTCATCCAGTCCCTCGATCTGCGCGTGCGGCAGGCCGTCGACGACCAGCTCGCCCACGAGGAGTTCCTCGTCCGCCTCCTCTCAGACGAGGCCTCGCGTCGCGACGCCAAGCACCTCGAGCAGCGTGTTCGTCGTGCCGCCTTCGACAGCGTCCGCACTCTCGAGGACTTCGACTTCCAGTTCAACCCCGACGTCCCCAAGGCACGGATCATCGACCTCGCCACCTGCTCGTTCGTCGACCGCCACGAAAACGTCCTCCTCGTGGGCCGCACCGGTACCGGCAAGTCCCACATCGCCCAGGCCCTTGGCCACCGCGCCTGCCGCGCCGGCCACCACGTCCTCTTCACCTCCGCCGCCGACGTGCTCCGCCAGTTCCGCGCCGCCCGTGCCGACGGCAGCTACGACCGCCGCATGGCCCGCCTCTCCAGCGTCGACGTCCTCATCCTCGACGACCTCGGCCTCAAGCCCCTCGCCCCCGACGAGGCCGCCGACCTCTACGAGATCATCCGCCTCCGCTACGCCCGCGCCTCCCTCATCATCACGTCCAACCGAGACGCGGGCGAGCTCGGGGGCCTCTTCGGCGACCCGCTCCTCGCGAGCGCTGCGATGGACCGCCTCCTCCACGACGCCCACGTCCTCGTCTTCGACGGCGACTCGTACCGCAACCCTCCGCCCACCCGCCGCAAGCGCGCCGCCCCGGAAGAAAGGAGAGTGGGTCGCGCCTGATCCGCTTGGCCGTCCCGGCGTCGTACGCCTACGCCACGACCGCCGCCATCATGCCGTCCCCGAAAGCCTGATCCGCTTGGCCGTCCCGAGAGGTGATCCGTGAGGGCGTCCCTTGACAGCGCACGCGTGCTCCTCCTGCGCAACAAGGATCATCGCCCTAGGCCCCGCCCGTATCGCGGCTTGCTCCCGAAGGGAGCCGCGAACGCCGTGGCCGCGGATCGGGAGTAGCGCGGGCCTGTTCGAGACGGGTCTTGAGGCGAGCGAGCACCTGAGAAACGGAGCGTGGGTCTTGGGAGGGCGAGGCGACCTTGCCTTCTTCGAGAGCGCGCTCGAGACAGCGCACCACGAGCTCCGCGTCGGCCTGGTTCAGGCGCGGCATGCGGGGCCCTCGTCCGCTTCACCGCCCAACGCGCGGAGGAACAGCTCGTCGGCTTCGACCCAGCTCTCGTGGCGGTAGCGCCGATAGAGGCTCAGGACCTGGTCGATGATTTCGAGGCGTGGAGCGTCACCGTCATAGGGTCGATTCAGCACAACGGAGAAGTAGCCGTCGCTCCGGTAAGGGTTGCCGCACGAACCGGGTGCGAGGAACCAGACGGTGTAGTTGAGGCGACCTCCTTGGCAAGGGACCGCCTCGGCGGAGAACAGCACGCGCGTTACGGCGCCCAGGGCGAGGTGGCAGTGATGGTCCTGGAACTCGCCGAGCTGCCACGACACATGTCCGTCCTCGACGTACTTGAAGACCCCCGCGAGCTTCTCGGTCTGAAACTCGACCAACGTCCGCTCGCGGTAGATGACGAGCGAGGCGTCTCGAAATCGCAGGGCGTCACGAAGGAGCTCGAGCGACCGTGGTTCGGAGGAATCATCGCGCGCCTCGCGTGGGCCGCCGTCGAGCTCGCGAAGGGCGTCATGCCAAGGAGCGTCGGTCGGCAGCCCAAGCGTTGTGGCGAGACAGATTCGAACTTGGTCGCCGCGCTCCGAACGGAGCACGTCCGGGCTGACTTCGAAGCGCACGAGGTCGGGTCGTCGAGCAACGTGAAGCCTCGCGCGCTCGAAGAACCACGCGAGTTCGTTCGACGCGAGCGTGTCGCCGACGTACGGACGGGAGAGCATCAAGGAGACGCTCCAGCGCGAGGTGCGCGCTCCGCCGGGCCCGGTCGTCAAGAGACGCATCTCGAACGATGGCTTCCCGGCGAAGCACACGCTCGGCGCGATGCTGTAGGTCAGCTGGTGCACGCGACCGAGGTCGATGTGCAGGTGGTGCTCGAGCCCATCGAGGCGCAGCTCCCGGACGCCTGCGAAACAGCCCTGGTACGCGGCAGGAAGTAGGGTGGCCTTTCCTCGCGGCAAGAGCTCGGCGATGCCGCCGTCGGCCCACGAGCCGCAGGCGACGGTCACGCGCTCGGCCTCGAGCCACTCGAGGAGCACTGACTCGAAGAATGCGATTTGCTCTCGAAAGCGCTCGTCGTCCCGACCGACGAGGTCCGGGCGCGACTCCTGCGCGTGGCTCTCCATCATTGCTTGCGCTCCTTCGTGTGGTCCTCTTCGAGCCGACTCGGAGTTGGCCCTTTCTGGCCCGAGTACTTGCTCCCGCGCGCCGGACCGTAGGGGCGCTCGACGGGGCTCGTCAGCATGTGAAAGACGATCTGGCAGATGCGCGAGCCGACCCGCAGGGACTCTGGCGTCGGCCCGAGGTTCGAGAGCTCGAGGGTGATCTCGCCCTCGAACCCGGGGTCGATGAAACCGGCGGTGGCGTGAACCAGGATCGCGAGCCGGCCGATGCTGCTGCGACCCTCGACGCGAGCGACGAGGTCATTTGGAACGTGCACGCGCTCGAGCGTCGTGCCGAGCGCGAACTCGCCCGGACCCAGGACGAAGTCGTCGCCCTCGGAGAGCTCCTCGACTTCCTCGGAGGCCCTGACCGCGCGCCGAAACTGGCGGCCCAGACGCAGGTCGATGCTGGCGGGCTGAAGCTGGAGCTCGAGATCGGCGAGCGGCTCGACGACGATGGATCGGTCGCGCAGCCTCTGACGAAGGTCGCGATCGGACAGGATCATGGCGCACCTCCCGAGG
>VGCB01000225.1 GCA_016870235.1 Actinomycetota bacterium
TCGGCGCCGTGGACGAGGAGGAGCGGGCGGGGCGCGACCCGCTCGACCGTCTCCTCCGGGCGGAACGCGAGGAGCGCCTCGGCCGACTCGAGCGTCACCGACTGGACGAACGTGTCGTCGTCGCGGCGCGCCTCCTCGAAGTACGCGCGCGTCCCCGGCTGCGGGTTCGCGATGCTGAACGCCGGCACCGCGAGCGACGGCTCGCCCCGGGCGCGACGGCCGCGATCCGCAGCGATCGCTCCCTCGAGGGCTGCGAGGTCGCCGCGGTGCATGAAGCGGAGCGCGCGGCCGCCGTCGCCGATCGGGTTGCAGGCGACGACGGCGGCGACGAGCGGCTCCTCGGCAGCGGCGGCGATCGCGACCCCGCCGCCGAGCCCCCAGCCGAGGAGCCCGATCCGGGTCGAGTCGATGCCAGGCGCGTCGGCGAGGAACCGGACCGCGGCGTGGACGTCCTCGACCTGCTCGGCCGGGATGATCCGCCCGCGCTCCCCGTCGCTCGTGCCACTGCCGCGGTAGTCGAAGCCGAGCACGGCCCACCCGCGGGGGACGAGCGCTCGCGCGAATCGGGCGGGATGCGCGGCGCGGATGCCCGTGTACCCGCAGATGGCGATCACCGCAGGGACGGCGCCATCACCGGCGGGGCGCGGGGGCAGACGGATGTCACCCTCGAGGCGGACGCCACCGCTCGTGAACTCGACCCCCGTCGCGGTCATCTGCCGACCATAGTCCACGCGATCGAGCTCACCACGAAGGAGCCGTCTCAGCCAGAGGCGTCGCCTGTCGAGGCAAGCTCGAGGCTTCGAAGGAGCACTCGGGCCTTCAGGTGCGCCTCCTCGAGCTCCTCCAGAGGATCGGAGTCGACGGTAATCGCTCCACCGACACCGATGGCGGCACCCGCCTCGTCGCAGACGATGGTGCGAATCGCGATGCTGAGCATCGACTCGCCTGTGAGAGCGACGTAGCCGATCGCGCCGGCGTAGACGCCGCGGGCGGAGGCCTCGAGGGCATCGATGATCTGCATCGTTCGGAGCCGCGGAGCACCAGTCATCGACCCGCCCGGGAACGTCGAGCGGAGAGCGTCGACCACGGTGAGGTCAGGCCGCAGACGGGCGGTGATCGTGGAGACGAGCTGATGCACGGTCGCGTACGTCTCGACGTCGAGGAACGCGGGTACGGCAACCGACCCTGGCTCGGCAACTCGGCCGAGGTCGTTACGCAGGACGTCCGTGATCATCAGGTTCTCCGCCACGGTCTTGGTCGAGCTCCGGAGCTCGGCGATTGCCGCTGCGTCGGCCCGGGCGTCGACGCCTCGCGCGGCGGTGCCCTTGATCGGCTTCGTCCGCACCGTTCTGTCCCCCTCGACCTCGAGAAACAGCTCCGGCGACGAGGAGAGGACCGCCAGCGGGCCGAGCTTCAAGTAGGCGCCGTACGGAGCGGGGTTCTCATGCCGGAGGACGGCGTACGTGCCGAGCGGGTCGCCGGAGCCCGCGACGCGGATCTGCGTCGTCAAGCAGATCTCGTACGACTCGCCGGCGCGCATGAGCGCTTGGCAGCGGGCGATGCGCTCGAGATAGGCATCGGCGGCGAGATCCCACGCAGCGTCGGAGACGCGCCACCGGCCTGCCGGGGCCTCGTATGGCGAGCCGCAGGACACGATTCGCTCGAGCGCACCGGCCAGCCACGTGTCCGACCGGTCGCGGGCCGACGGCTCGTCCAGAGCGACCGCGTAGAGACGCCCTTCGTGGTGGTCGAAGGCGAAGAAGCGATCGACGAAGAGCAGCGCCGCGTCCGGGTAGGGAGATCGATGGCGCGACGGCGCGCCGAGGTCCGTCTTCGCCTCGTACCCCAGGTAGCCCACGAGCCCACCGCAGAAGGCGAACGGGGGCAGCGGGCCCTCGACCGTGAACGCTTCCAGCTGGGCGTCGATGAAGTCGAACACGGACCGTCCCTCGGCCTCGGCGGGATCTCGCCCGATCGAGAAGTGCGCAGCCCGCGAACGGGGCCCTTCGAGCAGACCGAAGTACGAGTACCGTCCCGCAGCCGCGTCGGTCCTCGCGGAGTCGAGCCAGAACGCGTGCTCCGCCCCGCCCAGGATGGACATGACCGCCTCCGGCGAGACATCTGCCTTCGTCTCCCGCCACCGGGCCTCGAGGACGGTTGCCGGTTCCGCACGGGCGGGCCGGCGACGCGGGCGGGATGCTCGACGTTCGATCGTCGCCCTCTCCGGGAGCCGCGCCGTCGCTCCCGAGAGGAAGTTCTCGAGCAGCCGACGGCCGTGCTCGCTCCAGACGGACTCGGGATGGAACTGCACGCCCCACAGAGGGCGCGACCGGTGACGGAGGCCCATGAGAATGCCGTCGTCCGTCCGTGCGATCTCCATGAGCGAGCTCGGCAGGCGCGCCACCTCGAGCGAGTGGTAGCGGACAGCGGAAAAGCCGGACGGAATGCCGGCGAAGAGCGGGTCGCCGTCGTGCCAGATGCGACTGCGACCGCCGTGCACGATCCGGTCCGCTTGACGCAGCGTGCCGCCCTCGAGGTACGCGATCGCCTGGTGTCCGAGGCAGACGCCGAGCACCGGAGTTGTCGCCCTGCGGATGACGTCGGCACAGACGCCGACGTCCGGCGCACGAGCCGCCGTTCCGGGCCCGGGCGAGAGGACGATCGCGTCCGCGCCCTCGCTCTCGACGCGGCGCCAGTCCCACTCATCGTTCCGGATTACCCTGGGCTCCGACTCGGTGATGGTGGCGATGAGCTGGGCGAGGTTGTACGTATACGAGTCGTAGTTGTCGATGATCAGCACGCGCAGGCGCCCGAGCTCCTCCTTGAGCCTGTCGTGTTCGTCGCCGTTGCTCATCACAGACCCTCGCCGGCGGCGCGCGTCGCGCGCATTCATCAGCACGACGACCGCCGAACTCGGCGACTACTCTAGTCTTATGGATCGTGCGTCAGGCCGTGCGAGATCCGATCCCGGGTGATCGCCGCCGGTGAGCGCGCGAGGAGTCGTCTCCGCAGAGGATGCCATTCAGCGGATCCGAAGCGGTCACACGGTCATGGTCGGCGGCTTCGGGCTCGTCGGGGCGCCCTTGACGCTCGTCGACGCGCTCGTCGAGCGCTCGGACGCGACCGACCTGACGATCGTCTCCAACAACATCGGCGAGCCCGGCCGCGGGCTCGGGTTGCTGCTGCGGCAGGGGCGGATCCGCCGCGGGATCGGCTCGTTCTTCACCTCGAATCCCGAGGCCGTCGCCGCCGTCAACGAGGGCTCGCTGGAGGCGGTGCTGCTGCCGCAGGGGACGTTCGCCGAGGCGATCCGCGCAGCCGGGGCCGGGATCGGCGGCTTCTTCACCCCGGTCGCGGCGGGGACGCTGCTCGCGGAGGGCAAGGAGGAGCGCATGATCGACGGCGTCCTGCACGTGCTCGAGCGGCCGGTACGGGCCGACGTCGCGCTCGTATACGCCGCCCGATCCGACGAGCTCGGCAACCTGTGGTACCGGAAGACGGCACGGAACTTCAACCCGCTGATGGCGACGGCCGCCGACGTCACGATCGCCGAGGCGGGCGAGATCGTCCCGGTCGGCTGTCTCGATCCCGAGTCGATCGTGACCCCTCATCTCTACGTCGACCTGCTCGTCCGGAGCGGGCGATGAGCGACGGACGGCGTACGATCGCGGAGCGGGCGGCGCGGGAGCTCGTGGCGGGCGACGTCGTCAACCTCGGGATCGGGATCCCGACCCTGATCCCGGGCTTCCTCGGCGCCGACACCGCCGTGTTCCTGCACACGGAGAACGGGCTGCTCGGGGTGGGGCCGCCGCCCGCCGAGGACGAGATCGACCCCGACGACATCGACGCCGCCAAGCGGCCGGTCACCTCCGTCCTCGGCGCCTCGTACTTCGACAGCGCCGAGAGCTTCGCGATGATCCGCGGAGGTCATATCGACGTCGCCGTCCTCGGGGCGCTCCAGGTCAGCGCTGCGGGCGACATCGCCAACTGGGCCGTGCCCGGCAAGGACGTCCTCGGCGTCGGCGGCGCGATGGACCTCGTCGTCGGCGCGCGACGCGTGATCGTGACGATGACCGCGACCTCGTCCGACGGAAGCCCGAAGGTCGTCGCCGAGTGCACCTACCCGCTGACGGCGCGTGGCGCTGCGGACGCTGTCATCACCGAGCTCTCGGTGTTCCGGCTCCGCGAGGGGATGCTCCATCTGACCGAGCTTCTCGGCGAGGCTTCGCTCGACGACGTCGCGGCCGTCACGAGCGCACCCTACGTGGTGGCGCTGGAGACGGGATGACCGATTCGGTCTGCTGTCGGGGCGAGCAATGGGTCGCCGACGTGCCCGTACGCGCAGGCCGACCACGTCGGAACGCGCCCTCGGGCGCGGCTCGAGCCGCTGATCGCGGCGGTCGAGGGTGACGCGGTTGCTTCGACGTAAGGCTCGAGGGCCGGGAGCAGACGGCATTCTTCGGCTGTGAGCCCGTTCCAGGCGATCTTCGTCCCGGATCACTACAAGCACGCGGTCTCCGACGACGCGTGGCTCGAGGCGATGCTCTCCTTCGAGCGGGCGCTCGCCGCCGCCGGCGCGCGCGCCGGCGCCGTCCCGCAGGCCGCCGCCGACGAGATCGGCGAGCGGTGCGGGCCCGAGCTCTGCACGGCCGAGGACCTGGCAGAGGACGGGCGCCTCGTCGGCAACCCTGCCGAGCCTCTCGTCCGGGCGCTGACGCAGGCGGTTTCGTCCGAGACCTCGGCCTGGGTGCACTGGGGCGCCACGAGCCAGGACGTCGTCGACACCGCCGCGATGCTCGTCGCCTCACGCGCGCTCGACCTGCTCCTCGCCGACCTCGGCTTCGTCGCCGGCATGCTCGCGGGTCTCGCGCGCGACTACCGGTCGACGCCGATCGCCGGCCGGACGCTTCTCCAGCACGCGGTTCCGACGACGTTCGGGGCCAAGGCGGCGGGCTGGCTCACGGCCACGATGGCCGCCTCCGAGCGTCTGCTGGAGATCCGGCACGGTCGCCTCGCCGTCCAGCTCGGCGGCGCCGCCGGGACGCTCGGGCCGCTCGGAGAGCTCGGACCGCGCATCGTCGAGCTGCTCGCCGAGGAGCTCGACCTCGCCGTCCCCGTGCTCCCGTGGCACACGGACCGCTCGCGGCTCACCGAGCTCGCGGGAGCGCTGGCGGTCACGGTCGGAGTGGCGGAGAAGATCGGCCTCGACATCGCGCTCCTGGCGCAGACGGAGGTTGCCGAGGTCGCCGAGAGCGACGGCGGCGGCTCGTCGGCGATGCCGCAGAAGCGAAACCCGGTCGGCTCGACCATCGCCCGCGCCTGCGCGCGCGTCGTCCGGGGCAACGTCAACGTCCTCCTCGAGGCGGCGGCGCACGAGCACGAGCGGGCCGCGGGCGCGTGGCAGGCCGAATGGGGCGCGCTCTCGACGGCGCTCGCTCACGCGGGCGGGGCGCTCGAGGGCG
>VGCB01000226.1 GCA_016870235.1 Actinomycetota bacterium
GCGTCGAAGCGGGAGGCTCGCGCGGCGATGCTCGAGCGGAGCCGTGCCCGGCACGAGGTCTATCTCCGGTGGGGCCTCGCCGACCGCGGCGGCCTCCGCGACGCCGGCGGCGCGTCGCTCGACGCCGAGACCGAGGAGGAGGCCGAGGGCCGCTTCCTGCTGGGGCCGGCGGAGGACTGTGCCGCCGGCCTCGCTCGGCTCCGCGACGAGGTCGGGATGACGCACTTCGTCTACAAGCCGCAGTGGCTCGGGCTCCCGCACGTGGAGGCGATGCGGCAGCTCGAGGCGTTCGGCACGCAGGTGCTGCCCCTTCTGCCGGGGTAGCATCGCGGCATGCGCCGACATCCCGAGCTCGATCCGCTCCGCCGGCACGCGCCCGAGTCGTACGCCGCCTTCCGCGCCGCCGAGCTCCACGCCGACGCCGTCGTGCCTGCCCCCGTCTGGGCCGACGTCACGCATCGCATCGCCGCCGGCCTCGGCCTCCCCGCGGACGCGCCCGGCGCCGACGCCGGCTACGCCCGGATCGTCGACCAGTTCGTCGTCTACTCGCCCGGGATCGGGGATGAGCACAAGCGCGAGGCCGCAGCGGCCCTGCCTGCCGGGCTCGACCTGGCGACGTTCCTCCACGCGGTCTACGTTGCCGACCAGGTCACCCGCCAGCGGCTTGCGCTCGCCCGCCTCGTCGAGCCGTCCGCGGAGGCCCTGGCCGAGCCGGAGCCCGCGCCCCCGACGCCCGACCTGCCGACCGCCGTCGGCGAGCTCCACGCCGCCGCGATGCGGCTCGACCGACTCGACCCGATCACGACCGAGCTCGTCCGGCTGCGCGCGGCCGACTACCACCAGTGCCGGATCTGCGCCACCGTCCGCCTCGTGGCGGCGGCCGAGGCAGGCGCCGACGAGACCTTCCTCGATCAGCGTCGCGCCTTCGAGACGAGCGCGCTGTCGG
Source organism: Actinomycetota bacterium (assembly GCA_016870235.1). The sequence continues at coordinate 947 of VGCB01000226.1, forward strand.
CCGCGCACAAGGCCGCCCTGCGGCTCACTGACGCCTACATGTCGAACCCCGCCGGGATCGGCGACGACCTCGCCGAGGAGGTGCGGGCGCACTTCGACGACGCCCAGATGGTCGAGATCCTCCTCGACGTCTCCGCGTTCAACCTCCAGAAGGTCTACGTTGCGCTCGAGCTCGACGCCCCGCCGCCCGGCGGCGAGACGGCCCTCTCCTTCGACGCGACCGGCCACTCGGTCATCGCCTGACCCCGATCCCAGCCGCGCCGCGGGGAGCGGAACGGTCGGCGGGACGGGCCAAAACCCTTTCGCGACCCGTCGGCGCCGGCTTTGATGCGGGTCATGGCCGCCCGAGCGACGACGGCGTCTGCGGCCGCCGCGGTGACCGGTGGGAGGTGAGCACCGCGCGACCACGGTCGGGCTTGCGCTCGGGCTCTGGTCGGCCCTTGTCTGGGGCGGCCAGTTCATCGTCGTCAAGGGCGCGTACGCCCACGTGGGGCCGACGCAGATCAACGCGATCCGGTACGTCCCGATCGCGCTCATCCTGCTCGCGATCCTCGCCCGGGTCGAAGGGCGCGGCGCGCTCCGTGCCGGCGGCCACGGTCGCCTCGTCGTCCTCCTGGGCATCGGTGTCCTGCTCTTCAACGACCTCAACTACGTCGGCCTCGACTACACCAGGCCGCAGAACGCCTCGCTGATCTCGGCGCTGACGCCGCTCGTCGCAGTGCTGCTGCTCTGGGGGATCACGGGGGCGCGGCCGCGTGCGGCGACGTTCGCGCTCGTCGGGGTCGCGCTCGTCGGCGTCGTCCTCGTGATCAGCCGCGGCGACCCCGGCGGCTACCTGGACGAGGGAGCGCACTGGGGCGACCTCCTCTGCATCCTCGGCGTGGGCGCGTTCGCCGCGTACACGATCGGCGTCGGCCGGGCGACGACGATCTCGCCGCTTCGACTGACGGCCCTCTCCTCGCTCGTCTCGATGGTGCTGATGATCGCGGTCGCGGTCGTGGCCGCCGCGGTCGGCTTCGATCCGTACCCGTCCGCGCGCGATCTGGTCGCGGCGACGCCCGCGATCCTCTACATCGCGATCCCCGGCGCCGTGATCGCGATGCTCGCGTGGAACCGGTCGGCCCGGCTGATCGGAGGCCAGAACACGGCGCTGCTGATGAACCTCGTTCCGATCACCGTACTCGTGATCGAGCTGATCCGCGGGTACGAGCCAGCCGCGCTCGAGTACGTCGGCGCCGCGCTCGTCCTCGCGGCCGTGACGACGAACAACCTCCTGCTCCGGCGCGACAGTCGCGCGGCACGAATCGAGGCAATCGCGGCCGAATCGCGCGTCGGAGCGTGATCGCGGCCTCCCGCTCGTCGAATTGGCTGACTATCCTCCGCCGGGGATGGTGAGGTCGCCTGTCGTCTGAATCGCTGCGGCTCCTCGTCGGCATTCAGGGCTACTGGGGCAGTGGGATCGACACGTACGCGGAATCCGTCGCCGTCGCCGGTGCGGCCGCCGGTCACCGTGTGACGCTCGCCGTGACGGGCCCCAACGTCGTCGAGCAGCTCGCGGGCAGGATCGACGAGCGGATCGAGGTCATCGACCTGGGGCTGGCGGTCTCGTCGGGGCTCCAGGCCGTGCTCGAACGCGTCTCGAGCGAGTACATCTTCCGACGCATCGAGCGAGGGGCGCGACAAGCGCTCGCGGCGAGCGACCATCCGTTCGACATCGCGCACCTGAACCGCCCCGTCTTCGCGCGGAGCGTCAGCCGCTTTGCGAGGAAGACCGTTGCCGGCGCCTGGTTCTACCCGCCCGGCCTGCGCGCGAGGGTCAGCGCCACCTGGAGTCACAACGACGGGTCGGCGATCAGACGCTCGATGATGCTCGTCCGGAACGTCGAGCGGCTGTACGGCGACGTCGTCGGCTACCGGCTCTGCGACGGCGTCGTCGCGCCGACGCAGACGCTCGTCGGTCGCCTCCGCGAATCGGGCCTCGACGCGTACGTCTGCCCTCCTCCGGGTCACGTCGTCGCTGCCCCGGACGGGCCGGTGGAGGCGCGAGAGGACGGGGCGCCGCCACGGCTCCTCGTCGTCTGCGGCGACCTCCTGCATCCCCGCAAGAACGTCGCGGCCGCCGTGGCAGCGGCCGCCGCGGTCGCCGCGAAGAGAGGCGGCGCCGTCCTCACGCTCGTGGGTCGCAACGGCGAGAGGTTCGCCGAGTCGGCGGCCGGTCGCGCGGACGGCCTCGACCTGATGCTGACCGGACCCCTACCGGCAGCCGATGTCCACGCACTGATGCGAGCGACGCGCTGCTCCTCCCGAGCCTCTATGAGGAATGGGGGTACGCAGGAGCCGAGAGCGCGCTCTGCGGCACGCCCGTCGTCACCCTGCCCGTGTACCCGTTCGAGGACGTCATCGCCGGAGGGCTCGGCGTGATCGCCGGGCGCCTCGACACCGAGGCGTACGTCGATGCGATCGAGCGGGCGCTCTCCGGCGCCTGTCTTCCGCGCGTGGAGCTCGCCGCGGAGGCGGAGCGACGCTTCGGCGCCGACGCGATGTCGCAGCGGCTCACCGAGATCTGGCACGCGACGCTCGCCGGGAACACCACGTAAACCCTCCGGCGCAACGTCCGGCTCCTGCGCAGGCGGCCAGAGCCTGGATCCACCGATTGGCGTGATCGCGGGTCGCCTGCCAGGGTCGTCAGGACGTGCGCGGGACAGGTCGGGAATGCTTCTGCCTTGTCGATCCTGTCCCGCGCGCGGAGCGCACCGCCTGGGTGCAACCCCTCCACGCTTTCTCGGAGGGGTTGCACCCAGGCGGGAAGCGGCCTGGCGAGCCTGGCAGGATGCACCGCCCGCGCCACTCGGTGGATCCAGGCTCAGCTGGGGCCGGGGCTCGTCGCGACCCGGTAGGGACGGGCGAAGCCGTATGGGATCGTGAACTCCACGACATCGCACAGGTCCGCGACGCGGGCGAAGTCGCCGCGCAGGACGAGCCCGCGCGCGTTGAGGTGCCAGGAGGCGAAGGCCCACTGCTCCGGCGTCATGCTGCTCCCGCAGAACGTGCCGTCGAGCCCGGGGCTCGCGCGACGGGCGAGCGAGTGGAGGACGGCCCCGCGCCGCAGGAGGTACGCCTCCCAACGGTCGTACCCCGGTGCGTCGTAGCCGGGTGGCCGGTGCGGGTCGATGCCGGCCGGCACTGGAGCGAACCGGTAGAGATCCTCGAGCACCGTGGCCCGTCCCCGCGCGATGTCGAACGTCGCGGAGATCGGGAAGCCGAACGGGTGCGCCCCGCCGCAGAAGGCCGACACGTAGCCCTTCAGGCTCAGCACGCGTCGCGTGAGGAGGCTGATCCCGTTCATCCCCCTCCAGCCGCCCGGCACCGGGCATTCGAGGGCGCGTCGAGCCCGGATCAGCTGTTCGTCGGTCAGGGCGTCGTTGACCGGCCCCGCCCCGGGCAGACGCGGGAGACGGACGCCCGAGCGCGGCTCGCGTAGCCACGTGACGGTGCGGCCTGCGAGCCGTGCGACGCGGACGCGGGCGAAAGGCCGGTCGAACTTGAGTGCGGTGTACGGCGCGGACCGGCGCCAGCGCTCGACGACGGGCGCCTCGACCGCGATCGTGGCGAGGTCGGCTGCGGTGGCGCGGTGCAGGCGTACCGGTGCCGGGCTGGCGGAATCGGTCGGCGCGTAGGTGCCTGTGAGCGTCGCGCCGGAGCGGACGAGCCGGAGAACCGACGCCAGCCGGTAGCCCCCATAGTAGTCGAAGACCCTGATCTCGAGCTGCCGTCCGCGCCGCCGGGTCTCGACCTGCGCCGGATCGTTCGGAGTCGAGCGGAAGTAGAAGCCCGGGCCGTCGCGGATCGCGTCCTCGGCGAGGTCGAGGACGACGGGCTTGCCGCCGACCGTGCCGACGTAGAGATCCGTGCCGCTCTTCGCCGACGCGCTCCCGACGATCGCGAGCGCCGAGACGGCGAGAGCGCATAGCCGAACCACCTGTCGTAGGGTGGTCCGACCGAAGGCCGGATCAGCCGAAGCCGAGGATGAACTTCGCGTCGTCGGACATCCGGTCGGGTTGGGCACCGCGCCGGAGCGTGCAACAAGGTGCGGCGCCGTGCGGCCATGCGTGATCGCGGGAACCGTCTTGTGCAGCGAGATGCACCATCGGGTAGTAGCGCGCCGCAAGGTTGTACCCGGCCGTGTACCCGTTCACCCGTCGCCCCGCTCGTTCTGTACCCGCCAGGCTTCCTTCCGGGCCTGGATTCTCTCATCGAGCATCGCCTGTCTTGTCGCCACCCGCTCCGCGATCGCGTTCGAGATCTCGTTCCAGCAGTCCACCTAATAGGTGAGCTCGTACTCGAGCCTCGCCTCGCGCTTCCACTCGTCGTCCGTGTCGCGCGCGTACAGCACGGCCTCAGCGGTCGCGGCGCTCTCGTTCGGCGGCACCGAGAAGGCGCTCGACAGCGTGCGCGACTCGCTCGACCTCGACGAGATGTCGGAGGCGCTCGAGGAGGGGCTC
>VGCB01000227.1 GCA_016870235.1 Actinomycetota bacterium
CGGCACCGCCGCAGGCGCCGCGACGGCGGTCGGCCGGCACCTGGCCGCCGAGCACGGCGCCGACGTGCGCCACGTCTCGGGCGCGCTCGCCGATCGAGCGCTCCTTCGCGAGGAGCTCGACGCGATCGACGCCGAGACCTTCGTCGTCGAGATCAAGGCGGCGGCGATCGACGTCGTCGCCGAGACCGCGGCCGCCCGCGGCGTGCGGCTCGTGGCCGCCTCGAGCGACGTCGTCCCCGTCGCGGGGCACGACCTCGCCGACGAGCTCGATCGCCTCGTCGCGGCAGCGGATCGACGCGCGGCGGTGGCGACGTGAAGAGCGAGCGGCGGTACCTGGCGCCGTTGCCGCTCGGCGGCGACGTCGGGCCTCCCTGGTCGAAGGGTCTCCTGGCCCGGTCGCTCGAGGCGACCGGACTGGCCGCGACGCGCGCCTACGAGATCGCGATCCTCGTCGACCGCGACCTCGCTCTGCGCGGCGACGACTGCCTCGACCTCGACCGGCTCGCGGAGATGGCCGCCGACGTCATCGGCGAGGAAGGCGCCGCGCGGACGATGCGCCGGCTACGGCGGCTGCACCAGCTACAGCAGCTCGACGTGCCCGTCGTCCTCCTGATCGGCGGCGCCACCGGCACCGGCAAGTCGAGCGTCGCGACCGAGGCGGCGCACCGGCTCGGGATCACGCGCGTGACCTCGACGGACTTCATCCGGCACACGATGCGGGCGTTCTTCTCGCGCGACTTCATGCCCTCCGTCCACTACTCGAGCTTCGAGGCGCGCCTCGGGCTGATCCGGGCCGAGGAGGAGGAGGCCGGCGACGCGGCGCTGCTCGGGTTCCTCGACCAGACGCGCAACGTGCTCGTCGGCGTCGAGGCCGCGGTCGATCGCGTGCTCGAGGAGGGCTGGTCGATGGTGCTGGAGGGCGTCCACCTGGTGCCCGGCATGATGCGCACCGACTACGACCGCGCGATCGTCGCGCACTGCCTCCTCGCCGTCACCGACGTCAACCAGCACCGCACGCGCTTCTGGAGGCGCGACGCCGCCACGGCCGGGATCCGGCCCGTGGAGAAGTACCTGGAGGGCCTGCCCGAGATCCGCCTCATCCAGGACGCCCTGCTCGACCGGGCCCGTCGACACGACGTGCCGGTGATCGAGGCGGGGACGCTCGACGACGCGGTCGGCGAGGTCCTCGACCTGGTGCTGGCGCGGGCGGAGGCGCTCGTCCGCGCGACCGCGTAGCACGCCTCCAGTCCGGCCGGCTCAGGCGGCGTCGCGCGCTCGCTCGTGGCGAGACGGTGGGAGCCGCCCAACCGGCAGGGCAGCTGCGCCGTCAGCACGGCGCAGGCGCCGTCGCCGAGCGTCCAGCCGAGCGCCTCGACCTCCGGCGCGAGCCCGAGCCTTGCCGCCTCGGGGCCGAGCTGGACGCGCGGGACGAGCCCTCGCTCCTCGTACCAGGCGCGCACGACGACGAGCTGCGCGCGGAGGTCGTCCGGCCGGCAGAGCGCCAGCGCCGAGCTCTCCGTCTCGTCACGCCGCCCGTGGCGCGAAGCCGCCAGCCTCCGATCTCCTCCACCTCCTGGCAGGCCAGGCGGCGGCCAGGGCGCAGTCGATCGAGAGCGTGTCCATCGGGCGACGATAGGCCTCGCGATACACTCGCGACATGGTCACGCAGGAAGACGTCGTCGAGGCGCTCCACGGGGTCGAGGATCCCGAGCTCGGGATGGACATCGTCGAGCTCGGTCTCTTCTACGACGCGGAGATCGACGGCGCCAACATCAAGATCATCCACTCGCTCACGTCGATGGGCTGCCCGGCCGGGCCGATGATCCAGGAGGGCATCCGCGACGCCGTGGCGGCGCTCCCGGGCGTGGAGACCGTGGACGTCGAGCTCACGTTCGACCCGCCGTGGACGCCCGACCGGATGTCGGAGGACGCCAAGTTCATTCTTGGCTTTGGATAAGGGTTTGATTGAGCCGCGGGTACAAAAGTGGGTACAAGATGGTACGCTCTCGGGCCGACGCGGTAAGGCCGGGCTCGCGCGTACACCTGCGCGTACGCGGTTGTCTCCGTTCGCTGCTCGGCCGGTAGTTCGCTTCAGCCTACAACCCGCGGTTTTGCAGGCACTTCCCGTTCGTCGCGGTCGGCTTCAGCCTGTGGGGCGGGACTTCTAATCCGAAGGTCGGAGGTTCGAATCCTCCCGGGCGCGTGGAAGCCCTGCAAATCGCAGGGATCTGTTGCCGTACCTGCATCTGTCTGATTGGACAACGGGTTCTGAATCCGAAGGGTCACGACCTCGCGACCGTCGGCTGTCCGTTGTCACGATAGGAGAATTCCGTGTCCCCACTTTGTCCCGAGTCTTCGATCCGTCGCGCACAAGGCAGAAGGCCGGTCCGTCGGATCCCGTCCGGGCGACCCCCTGTCGCGTGCACGGCCCACTGCATCCGAGGCACGGCGACAGGTGCGCCACTTCTCTCGCTGGGAGCGGTCGCTAGGGGTGCGATGCGCCGGCCGGTGTCGCGGGAGTCGCCTCGCCTGCGTAGCTCGCCTGCACGGCGTCCCAACCGGTGCGGATGTGGTCGATCATCGCCGTCTTCGCTTCGGTCGGGCTGCGATTGCGAAGGGCGTTCGCGATGCGTTGGTGCTGTGCGGCGAACTCCGCTGGTTCGCGGCTGGCGTAGACGCGGTGGCTGAGCTCGCGTAGCAGTCGGCCCCAGTAGCTGGCGAGGATCGAGGTCAGGTCGGAGTCGGCTGCCTCGTAGATCGTCCAGTGGAAGGCCGTGTCGATGCGGACGAGGACGTCGACGTCGACGGAGCCTCCTCGCTCGACGACCGCTTCGAACTCTCGCTCGAGGTCGTCGAGGGCTCCGACCGTCGGCGGTTCGATCCGCTCGGCGGCTCGCTCGGCGAGGTAGCCCTCGAGCGCGAACCGGATCTCGTAGACGACGGCTGCCTCTTCGAGTGTCGTGAGCGGTGCGACGTAGGTGCCGCGACCGCGGCGTCGCACGATCAGCCCGGCGGCCGACGAGATTTTAACACGCCTCTTACCGATCTCTAAGGAACCTGTGGTGCTATGTGTCTGCCAAGAGAACCGACAAGGAGAACACATGGGCACACGCTTGCGCACGACCATCCTCACCGCCGTTGCAGCGATCGCGGTCGCGGCCGGCGGCACCGCCCTCGCCGCCGACGGGACGCCGAACGGTCACACGGCCTTTCGCGACGCCGTCGCGCAGAGCCTCGGCGTCTCTGTGGACACGTTGAAGAAGGCGATCCTCGACGATGCCGGCACCCGCATCGACAAGGCGGTCAAGGACGGGGATCTCGACGCCGACGAGGCCGCGGACATGAAGGACGACCTCGCGGCCGCGCCGGAGCGGGCGATCAGGCTGACGACCGCGACGGGCGTCGCCCGCAACCTGGGAACGACGAAGGCGAAGCTCGACGACGCCTTCCGCGCCGCCCGCAAGGCGGAGCTGACCGCCCGGATCGACCAGGCCCTGAAGGACGGGTGGATCGACGAGGACGACGCCAACCAGCTGAATGACCGGCTGGCGGAGATGACGCTGCCCGGCTACAAGGGCGGCCACAGCTTCGGTGGCTGCGACCCGGGCGGCGGTCACGGCTTCGGCCATCGCGGCGGCCCATTCGGCGGCGACGGCCCCGGCAAGGGCATGCGCGGGGGCCTCGGCCCGGCCGTGACGCCGGCCTGACCTCCCACGGCCGACGGTCGGTGACAGACGAAGGGGCCCGAACGGGCCCCTTCGTCGTACGCACCCGACCTTCCGAGCTCAGCGCTCGTTCATCCTCAGACGGCCCGACATCGTCGTCGTCCCGTCCTCGCCGACCTCTCCGACGAGGATGACGGAGTCGAACGCCTCCATCGTCTCGCGCACCTGATCGGGAAGCGTCTGATCGGCGGTGTCGGCGAGCCTCTCGACGAGCGGGATCAGGCCGTCGATGTCGACGTAGAAGAACCCGCCGGTCGTCTCGCCCAGCCCGACGCGGTCGGCGGCGGCCTTGAACGCGTCGAAGCCGGCGAGCTTGTCGCCGTCCTCGCGGAAGAGCCGGATCCCGGAGGCGCCGGTCGTGACGATGACGGCGTCGTCGACCTTCGCCCAGGAGACGTTAACGTCGCCCTGGTCGATGCGCCGCACCTCGAGGCCGTCCTGCTCGACCGTCTTGATCTCGGAGTCCATCCCCTCGGCCAGCTTCTGCATCAGGGTCTCGACGTCCGCGTAGGCGCCGTCGACGTCCGGCGGCGCGAGCGCAAGCGTCACCTCGGGTATCGCGGCGCCCTCGCGCAGGTACAGCATGCCCTCGCCGGAGAAGAGACCGATCACGCGGTCGAGCGAGAGCCCGAGCCCCTCCTCGAGCGCCTCCGACATCTCGTCGAGGTCGAGCGAGTCGCGCACGCTGTCGAGCGCCTTCTCGGTGCCGCCGAACGAGAGCGCCGCGACCGCTGAGGCCGGCACGCGCTCGAGCAGCTTCGGCTCGTAGCTCGTGCCGTTCGCGTTCGGCGTCTTGACCGAGACGGAGAGAAAGACGCCTGCCTCCTCGGGAACGATCGCCATCGACATCGACTCGAACGCCAGCTGGTCGCTGCCACCCGACGATGCCGCAAGCTCGCGGACCGTGTCCGTGAGGTTCGCGCCGTTGACCCAGGCCCGCGCCATCGCGTCGCCCGGCAGGCCGAGCATCGCGGTGCGGAAGCCGGCGTCGTCGGCGAGCGTGTCCGATCCGAGAGCGGCGCGGTAGGCGTCGATCTGCTCCTGGCTGTCGGCGACCACCACCCAGTCGCCGGCCTCGTCGACGACGGCGGGGCTGTCGTCCGACTCCTCGAGCAGCTTGCGGAACGCTGCCTTGTCCGTCGGCTGCATCAGCGCGACGGGCGTGTTGTCCCCCGGCACGACGACGACGAGCTCGGGGCCCAGCACCGGCTTGACGTCGTCCTTCCACGAGACGCCCGAGTCGGTGAAGCCCTCCTCGAGCACCCGGTCGAGCCCCTTGCGGGCGCCGGGGATCAGATCGACGAGCTTGCCCGCCTTCGCCCACGAGGCCGAGGAGGTGTCGGTGACGACCGTGATGAACCCGGTCGCGTCGGCGGGTGCGAGCGAAGCGGAGGCGGGAACCTCGCCGGCGGTCGCAGAGCCGGTGTCGGAGGACGACCCGCCACCGCAGCCGGAGGCGAGGAGGGCGAGCGCGGCGAGGAGCGCGAGCGGGAGGAGGAGGCGGCGTCAGTTCATGACGAGTACATCGGCCACGACGAGGCCGCACTTGAAGGGTAGGCGAGGCGCCGGTCGATCTCGATGCCCCACCTGGGGACTCTTGCTCTCTCGCGCGGCGCTACTCGCTCGTCGGCGCGCGGCGCATGAGCGAGCGGACGAGGTCGGGGAGCGACGTCCCCTCGAGCACCGCGCAGACTCCCTCCGT
>VGCB01000228.1 GCA_016870235.1 Actinomycetota bacterium
ACGCGCGATGGGCGACGAGGTCGTCCCACTCCCAGCGCTTGCCGCGGAAGATCAGCGGGAACCGGTGGTCGTTGGCGGCATACGCCGGCCAGTTCTCGCCGGGCATGCTCATCTGCGGGCTGTGGGAGACTGCGAGGCCGAGCACGATCTCTGCCATCGATACCCCTTTCGTCTAGTGGGGCCGGCTGCTGCGGCCGACCTGTGCCGATCGCCGCCGGAGGCCCGACGCGCTGCGTGTCATCGTCAACGTGACCCTGCTAGGAGGCGACGGCCTGTGCCTTCCGGGCCGCGAGGTCGCTCCGCCCCTCCTCCAGGAGGTCGTGCAGGAGCTGATTGCCCTCGCTCATGTCTGCGCCCTTGGAGTAGAAGGACGCGACGAACATCGGCTCGCCGATGTAGAACCGCTCGTAGAGGGCGAGCCGCTGGCCGACGGCATCGCCGGTCAGGTCCCACGCGAGCTTCGCGATCTGGACGCGCTCCGAGCCTGTCATCTCCGCGCCCGCGAAGTAGGTCTCGTTGAACTCGGCGGCCTCGCCGACGAAGTCGCCCGCCGTCGGAGTGAGCATCAGGCCCGCAGCGCCGGTCCGCTTCAGGACCTCGAGAAGGGTGAGGTAGAAGTCGGGGTAGAGCAGGCCGTGCGCGGTCTGGAAGTCGCCGTTCGGCCAGTGTGTCCCCGTGTCGGTCACCCGCGACTGGTGCTCGGACGAGAAGATGATCGCCTCGATCGCTTTGTACTGTGCCACCAGCCGACCGGTCAGCTCGGCGACGTTGGGGAAGACGTCGGTCTTCACCGAGCGGGTCAGCGCCTGGGCGGTCGCGACCCCGAGCGCCATGCGCACGGCGGCCCGGTGCACCGACTGGTGACCCGAGAAAGCGGCCACCCCGGTCATGAACCGCATGTTGTTCGCGGCCTCGAGGCTGTTGTGGAAGAAGACCCTGTCCCACGGCACGAGCACGTCGTCGAACACGAGGAGGGCGTCGCTCTCCTCGAACCGGGCGCTCAGCGGGTGGTCGTAGAGGTTGAGGTCGTCCGAGCGGACGAGCGGCTCGCGGCACATGATCTTCAGCCCCGGCGCGGTGGTCGGGATCGCGAAGCAGAGGCAGTAGGCCTCGTCGCCCGGGCCGAACGTCCGGCCGTTCGGGAAGATCAGCACCTCGTCCGTCATCGGCGCCGCGGTGGCGAGCTGCTTCGCGCCTCGGACGATCAGGCCCTCCTTCGTCTCCTCCTTCGCGCGCAGGTAGACGTACGGGTTCGCCTGCTGGTGGGCGGGCTTCGACCGGTCCGTCTGGGGGTTGCCGAGCGCGTGTGTGAGGAAGAGGTCGTTGCGCTTGACGTACTCGCAGTACGCGGCGACGTTGGCCGAGCCGCCCTGGTGGAACTGGTCGAACCAGTCGGCGCTCTCCGACAGCCCGGCGATGAGGGCGGCCATGAATTCAGGCCCGCGGCCGAGGCAGCCGTACGACGACTGCGCGAACGTCCGGAAGGCCCGGCCCTTCGCCTGCAGCGCCTCCGGCGACTTCGGGATCCGGAAGCTCATGTCGAAGAGATCGCCGTCCGGCTCCTCGCGGTAGGTGAGCACCTCGGCGTACCGCGGGTCGTGCTTCATGTCGTACAGCCGTGCGTACCCTTCGATCGGCCGTCGGAAGGGCGCGTACTCGAGGACGTCGGTGATCCGCTCGCCGCCGACGTAGATCTCCCGGGGCGCGCGGAGCCCCTCCATGTACTGCTCGCCGGTGCGGATCACGTCTGCGTCTCTCCTTGTCGCGGTGCCAGTCGGGTGAAGACCTTGCGCGCGTTCCCCTCGAACACGTCCGCGCGCTGCGCATCGGTCAGCCACGGGATCTCCTCGACGACGGGGCGCAGATCGTCGAGGAACCGGCCCGACTCGGGGTCGAGCGCGGAGCCGATCCCGGGCGTCTCGGTGCCGAACAGGCAGCGATCGGGGCCGACGATGCGAAGCAGGAGGTCGACGGATTCCGGGTTGTAGAGGACGGTGTCGAACCACATCTTCCGCAGGCTGACGTCGAAGGGCTCGGCGCCCTTCTGGATGCGCTGCGCGCGCCACCGGCCGATCTGGTAAGGCACCGAGCCGCCCCCGTGGGAGACGATGAGCTGCAGGGTCGGGAAGTCGTCGAACACCCTCGACTCGACGAGGGAGAGAATCGCGATGCTCTCCTCGGTGATGAAGTGGCCCGAGTACGACTCCCGCTGGCTGCGACAGCCTGCCGAATGGATCAGCGCGGGCGTGTCGAGCTCGACGAGCTTCTCGTAGAGCGGGTACCAGAACTCGTCGCCGAGCGGCGGCGTCAGACCGTCGCCCTCGCCGGGATCGGGGTTGAGCACGCAGCCGACGAACCCGAGGTCGCGCACGCAGCGCTCGAGCTCCGCGAGCGTGTTCGCGGGGCTGACGCCGGCGCACTGGGGGAGGCCGCAGACAGGGGCGAAGACATCGGGATACGCCTTCGCCTGCAGCGCGATCATGTCGTTCGCGTGCTCGATGAACCAGTGGACGATCTTCTCGGGCTGCTGGCTGTGCATCATCGCGAACGGCCGCGGCGAGATCAGCTGCATGTCGATGCGGAGCCGCTTCAGGATCTCGATGTGCGCGCCGCAGGCGGTGACGATCTTCTCCTCGTCGACGGCCGGCTTGCCCTTGCCGTGGAACCCCCTGCTCGCGATCAGCTGGGCCTGGTAGGCGTAGAGCTCGAGGGGGGCGGAAACGTGTCCGTGGATGTCGATGACCATGGGATCCGTGTGCACTCTAGGAGGGGCAGATTCGGCAGTCCAAGCCGGATGTCCGATGCGTTCCATCGTCCAGCCCGATCGATGCGTGGCCGTCTCACGGGAGCACCGCCGTCAGCTCGAGGTGGATCGCCATGTTCCAGCCGAGCTCCTGCACCTTGACGTTCCGGGCAGGCCGATCCTCCGGGTCCGGGAACATCTCCACCCAGGCCGCGTTGACGAGGTCGCGGTGCGCTGGGTCGCGGAGGCGCACCAGCACGAAGCCGATGTCGCCGATGCTGCCACCCGCGTTCTCGACGATCGTGCGCATGTGGCGGAAGACGAGGGCGACCTGCGACGCGGGGTCGTCGGGGATCGTGCCCGTGTCCGGGTCCATGCCGTGGATGCCGCTCGAGACGACGAGCTTGCCGATCCGCGCGCCCATCGGGATCGGAAGGTCGCCGTGGCGCACTCCGGGCACGTCGATCACGACGCGATGGGGCGCTGCCGGCGGGGCCGTCACGACAGAACCGCCGTCATCGTCACGTGGATCACCTGGTTCCACCCGAGCTCGTCGACCTGCGTGTTCCGGGCTGGCCGGCTCGCGTCGTCGGGGAACATCTCGAGCCACGCCGTGTTGACGAGGCCGCGGACGGCGTCTTCGCTGATGCGGAAGAGGACGAACGCGATGTCGTCGGTCGAGCCGCCCGCGTTCTCGACGATCGTGCGCATGTGCCCGAACACATGGCGTACCTGTGTCTCCGCGTCGTCCGGGATCGAGCTCGTGGCCGGATCCATGCCGAAGATCCCGCTCGAGAAGACCATGTTCCCGACCCGTACGGCGGGCGGGGTGGGGTTGCTCCCGTGATGGAGCCCGGGGACGTGGATCACCTCTCGGTGCCTGCGCATCTGCTTCCTCCTTCATCGGGCGTGGGCCAGTCTCAGACGGCGATGAGGTCGCGGGGAAACGCGTTGAGGCTGCGACAGCCGCCCTCCTCGAGGACGAACAGGTCCTCGATGCGCACCCCGACGGTTCCGGGCCAGAAGATCGACGGCTCGATCGTGAACGCCATGCCCGTCTCGAGCGGCGTCTCGTCGTCGATCGAGAGGAACGGTCGCTCGTGGGTGTCGAGGCCGATGCAGTGGCCCGTCCGGTGCCGGAACCAGGATCCGTACCCCGCCTCGTCGATCACTGCGCGCGTCGCGCGGTCGACGTCCGCGGCGGTGGCGCCCACGGTGGCGGCCGCGATCCCCGCTTCGAAGGCGGCGACGACAATCGCGTGGCAGCGACGGAACTCGGCATCGGGCTCGCCGACGAACACGGTGCGGCCGAAATCCGAGCAGTAGCCGTCGACGACGCCGCCGAAGTCGAACGAGACGGCGTCGCCCGCAGCGAGCACCCGCGCGCTGATCCGGGTCGACGCGTCGCGCCCGTCGTTCACCCCCATCGCGAACACCCCCGTGTCGAACGACGGGGTGCGCGCTCCCAGCCGGCGGAGCTGGAAGTCGACCTCTGTGGCGAGGTCAGCTCCGTCACGCCGGGCGCGACGCGCGCCACGACCTCTCGCATGGCCTCGTCGGCGATCCGGGACGCGCGCTCCATCGCCGCGATCTCCTCCGCCGACTTCCGCCAGCGAAGGCGCTGCATCACGTCCGTGCAGTCGATCGCCTCCACGCCGGGGAAGAGATCGAGCATCGCCAGCGTCGTCGTCGACCAGGTCCGGCCCGCGACCCCGATCCGCGCCGGCGCACCGCCCCGCTCGAGCACTCCGCGGAGGACGGCGGCGGCGTCGTCCCGGTAGTCGATCGAGACGAGCTCGCCCTCGATACCCGGGGGGTTGAAGGCGGAGAATCCGCGCGGGACGACGAAGACGGGCCCGGCGCCGCCCGGGCGCAGGACGACGCCCGAGGCCCACTGGTGCGAGTGCTCGTATACGCCGAACGACGCATTGCGTCGCGGGTAGCCGGTCAGGTACTCGGCGTCGCCGCCCGGGATCGGGCACCAGAGGAGGTCGACGCCCTCCGCGGTCAGCCGGGCGTCCAGAGCGTGTCGCCGAGCGCTCGTGTCCATCGTGTCGTCAGCCTCCTCACGGATCGCCAGATCCATCGGTTTCGGCTATGCTTGCTGCGAGTCTCTTGATCTGATTCGCCGAAGTCCCGTTCGTCACATCGTTCTCGCCGATCGGTGCGCCGTCGTGGCCGAGCTCCGTCAGTACCGCTACTTCCTCGAGATCGCTCGCCGCGGAAGCTTCACGGCCGCCTCGCGGACGCTTCACATCACGCAGTCGGCGCTGAGCGAGCAGATCATGCAGCTCGAGCGGGAGTTCGACACGCGGCTCTTCGACCGCGGCCGTCACGGCGCGCGCCTCACCCCCGCCGGAGAGCGGCTCGTGGCCCGGGTCGAGGAGCTGCTGCGCGTCGCGAACGAGATCGAGCGGACAGTCGGCCAGCTGGGCACCCAGCGGGAGGCGCTGCGTCTGGGGATGACGATGTCGCCGCTGCTCGCATGGTTTCCGACGATCGTGGCCGAGCTGGAGCGGACGGTCGAGGGGCTTGTGTGCACGATCGAGGACATCGCGACGGCCGAGATCTTCCTGCAGGTCAACACGGGCGACCTCGACCTCGGCATCATCAGCACGAGTGACCCGACGGTGGCCGAGTCGTCGAGTCCGGGACTGGTGA